>CAWULT010000011.1:0-62853 GCA_963923455.1 uncultured bacterium | reverse complement strand
GATTCCTCTACGTCTCGTGGGCTCGGAGATGTGTATAAGAGACAGGTCCCGAGGAGGACGAAGGTGAGCGTCAGGGCGGCAGTGAGCGAACGGTGCGAGGCAGTCATGACCCTTCCAGGCAGCATGAACGTTACAACTTGAACAGCCGGCGCGCGTTGTCGCGGCCGATCTTCAGCCGGTCCGCCTCGTCGAGCGACGCGGCATCGAACCACGATGCCGCATGGTCCACGTTCTCGAACGGCCAGTCGGTGGCGAACATGATCCGGTCCGCCCCGATCTCGGCAATCGCATCGTGCAGCGCCGGCGTGTGGAAATTGCCCGACACGGTCAGCCAGACGTTGCGCTGGAAGTAGTGGCGGATCGGGTGCAGGGCCGGGTAGGCCGGGCGCGCCTTGACCCACGCGTTCCGGTTGTCGATCCGCCACAACGAGAAGGGAATCCCCTCGCCCATGTGGCCCAGCACGAGGTTCAGGGTCGGGTGCGCGTCGAACAGGCCAGACCCCATCAGCCGCAGCGCGTGCACGGCCGTCTCCTGCCCGAACGCCCACGTGGGGCCGAGCAGCCACTCGGCGCCGCGATAGATCTGCGCCCATGCGGCGATCGGATTGCGGGGGTGCAGATAGAACGGCACGTCGAGGTGCGCGACGAGCGCCCAGAAGGGCCGGTAGCGCGCGTCGTCCAGGTAGACGCACTGCCCGGGCTCGTCCACCTGGCTGAAGCCGTTGACGAGCGCTCCGCGGAAGCCGAGGGACGTCACGCAGCGCTCCAGCTCGCGGCAGGCCGCGTCGACGTCCTGCAGCGGCAGGGCCGCGAAGCCCTGGAAGCGGTCCGGCCGTCGGGCCACCTCGGCCGCCAGCAGGTCGTTGGCGCGGCGGGCCGTCTCGACGGCCGTGCGACGGTCAGGAATGGCCTGCACGGCCGGCGCGTTCAGCGACAGCAGCATCATCTCGATGCCGTGGCGATCCATCTGCGCGAGCCGCAGGTCGTGGAAGTCGAGCAGGCGCCGGCGCAGCTCCTCCCAGTGGTCGGCCGGCACGAAGCGGCGGGAGTCCTCCAGCGTGTCGTCGAGCGCGAAGTGCTCTTCGAGCGCGATCTTCCCCTGCATCGCCGCTACTTGCCGGCCGTGAGCGCGCGGTAGGTCCCGGTCACGTTGCCCGGCCGCTGCTGCGCGTAGAACTCCCAGTCCTTGTAGGACTCCATCGTGACGCTGGCCTGCGCCTGTTCGAGCGTCTGCCCGGCCGCGATCGCCCGCTCGACCGCCGCGCGCAGGTCCTCGCGGTACTTCAGGTTGGTCGCCACGTCGCCCTTCGTACCGAGCGCCCCGTGGCTGCAGACGAAGTGCTCGAAGTCGAGCGCCTGCACGCTCCGGACGACGGCGAGCTCGTCCTTCGTCGCCACGTCGCCTCCGAACGGCACCCGGTGGACGGTGATCCAGTCGGAGGCGAACAGCACGTTGGTGCCGTCCACGAAGCGGACGATCGCGTTGTCGTCGGCGTGCGCGTTGGGCTTGGGGATGATCTCGACCCGCTTGCCGCCCAGGTGGATCGTGATCGGATCGCGGAACGTCAGGTCGGGCGGGCGGACGAACGCGAGCGGACCGCGGGTGACCTCGGCACCACTGAGGGCCCCGTCCCGGTCCGCGTCGTACAGGGCGAACTGGGTCTTCAGGTTGCCCTGCGCCTCGCCGGCCTCGATGCGTCCGTTGCCGTTGGCGTCCTGGGCCCGGACGTTCTGCGGCAGCGGCGTCCCGGCCGGCGGCATCGCCAGGCGCGCCAGCATCGCCTCGTGCCCGACGATCCGGGCCGTGTCGGCGTACACCGCGGCGCCTGAACCGTGATCCCAGTGGTGGTGGCTGTAGATCACGTACTTCACGGGCACCTTGAACCGCGTGGCCAGTTCGCCCTTGAGCCACGTGGCGAACTCCGTGCCGATCGGCTCCGCCAGCACGATGCCGTCGGGGGTCACCAGGAACACGGACAGGTAGTCGTCCATCCGGGCGTAGTAGATGTCGCCCGTCAACCGGCCAATCTCCTGGCCCTTGTACTGGGTCTGCTGGTAGATTTCGCGGGCCTGCGCGGCGGCCTCGCGCGGGGCGGCCGCGGCGAGCGCGCATCCGAGCGCGAACCCGACGGCCAGCGGCCTGAAGCAGTGACGAATGTGCATGAGCGCTCCTCTGACGGGCGAATCCTACATCACACCCGGTACACGGGCGCGCCGGCTCAATCACCGGCTCGGCGCCGCCCGCGCGCGGGCCGCCGCGGATTGACGGCCACGCGGAGGGGTGAAACGATGCCGCACGACCGGAGGGAAGGCTGGCTGATGGATCGACATGGGCTCGCGTGGGTGTGCGGCGTCATCGCCGTCCTGGCCGTCGTCGTGGTGGACGCGCAGCAGCGGCTGGCGGATCAGGGGGTCTACACGGCGGCGCAGGCCGCCCGGGGCAGCCGTCTGTTCGACACTCACTGTCAGGCCTGCCATCGCGACCCCGGGGGCAACGCACCCGTGCTGGTCGGCGACCGCTTCACGCGCCTCTTCGGTGACGGCCAGGCGGAGGCGATCTTCACGGCGATCAAGACCACGATGCCGCGCCAGGCGCCCGGTTCGCTGTCCGATGCCGAGTACGTCGACGTCGTGGCTCACCTGCTGCGCGCGAACGGGTATCCGGACGGCATGAGCGAACTGGCCCTGGCCGACCTGCCCGGCATCCGCATCCCCGGCACGAGCGGCAGCCTGGATCAGGCGCTGGTCCAGGTGGTGGGGTGCCTGTCGCGCACCGGCCGAACGTGGACGCTGGGCACGGCCAGCGAGCCGACCAGAACCCGGCAGCCCGAACCGGCCAGCGACGAGGAGGCGGCGCAACTCGACGCAACACCGGCCAGCGGCCGCAGCTACCGGCTGCAGCAGGTGTACGGCGGCCCGCCTGGATGGACCGACCAGCGGGTGGTCGCCAAGGGTTTTCTTTCCGACGGACCGGACCCACGGATCACGGTCACGTCGCTGCGCACGCTCACCGGCCGCTGCCAGCCTTGAGTGGCCCCGGCACGGAGGATCTCGATTCGCCATTTGCTCTCCCCCCAATAGGCGTACTCCAATCGGGGCGGTTTGGCGTATCATGACGGCCCGGTCTTCGGAGATTCGACTGCGGTAACGTACGATGAGAAAAGGGCTTTGCGCCTTCGCCGCGACGTGGCTCGCCGTACTCGGCGCGGTCGCCAGCCGTCCCTCGGCTTTCGCTCCTGCCCAGACGCCGGCGCCGGCCACGCGCACCGCGTCGACGACGCCCGCGCCTGCGGCGCCCGTCACTCGCAGTGCCGTCCCGACACCGTCTCCAACGGGGAGTCATCTCGACGCGGGCCTGCTCAAGCAGTACTGCATCACCTGCCACAACCAGCGCACCAAGACGGGCAATCTCACGCTCGACACCGTCGACACGGCGAACATCGTGGCCGGAGCGGATGTCTGGGAGAAGGTGGTGCGCAAGGTGCGCGCCGGGATGATGCCTCCGACCGGCGCGCCGCGGCCTCCGCAGGCGGCGCTCGACGCCATGGTGGCGCACCTCGAGTCGACGCTCGACCGCGCGGCCGCCGCGTCGCCAGCCCTGCGGGCGGCCACGCTGCATCGCCTGAACCGTTACGAGTACGCCAACGCCATCCGCGACCTGCTCGGCGTGACGATTGACGTCACGTCGCTGCTGCCGCCGGACGAGGAGGCCTACGGGTTCGACAACAACGCCTCCGTGCTCAACGTTTCGACGTCGCTGATGGAGCGGTACCTCTCCGCGGCGTGGCGTGTGAGCGCCGTGGCGGTCGCCAGCCCGAAGATCTCGCCGTCGCTCGAAACCTACCGCGTCCGCGGCGATCTGTCGCAGGACGATCACGTCGACGGGCTGCCGGTCGGCACGCGCGGCGGCATCCGATTCGAACACTACTTCCCGGCCGACGGCGAGTACGTGATCAGCCCGCGGCTCTATCGCGAGACGGTCAACATCATCCGCGGCCTGGAACTCCCCCACGATCTCGAGGTCACCGTCGACGGCCAGCGCGTGCGGGTGGCGACCTTCGGCGGCCCCAAGGACGAGCAGGCCAACTACCTCCAGCCGACTCTCGCCGGCGACGAGATGGAGAAGCGCTTCCAGGTGCGGATGCCGCTCACCGCCGGCCTGCACGCCATCACGGTCGCGTTCCTGAAGAAGAGTTCGGCCACGACGCTCGAACTGCTCGAGCCCTTCGACCGCGAACGCATCGACCCCATCACGCCGGTCGGCATCCCCGAGCTCGACAAGGTCACCATCGAAGGCCCGTTCAAGGCCGTGCCCTCGTCGACGGCCCCGAGCCGGCGCAAGGTCTTCTTGTGCCAGCCGTCGGGCAGGGCCGACGAGGCCACGTGCGCGCGGCGGATTCTGACGACGCTGGCGCGCCGGGCCTATCGCGGCACGGGCACCGCCACCGAACTGACGCGCCTCGTCGGTTTCTACGACGAAGCCAGGGCCAGGGGCGGTTCGTTCGACGACGGCATCGAGGCCGCGCTTCGGTTCATGCTCGTGAACCCGCGGTTCCTGTACCGGCTGGAGCAGGATCCCCAAGGGGTGGCGCCCCGATCGGTCTACCGCATCAGCGACGTCGAGCTGGCGTCGCGGCTGTCGTTCTTCCTCTGGAGCAGCATTCCCGACGACGAACTGCTCGCGCTGGCCGAACAGGGCCGCCTGCGTGTGCCTGCCGTGCTCGAGCGCCAGGTGCGCCGGATGCTGAAGGACGAGCGCGCCCGCGCGCTCGCCTCCAACTTCGCCGGGCAGTGGCTGTTCCTGCGGAACATGAAGGGCCACACGCCGGACGCGGACGTCTTCCCGGACTTCGATCACAACCTGCGGGAGGCGATTCAGCGCGAGACGGAGATGCTGTTCGAGAGCGTCGTGCTCGAGGACCGGAGCGTGCTGACGCTGCTCGACGCGAACTACACCTTCGTCAACGAGAGGCTGGCGCGCCACTACGGCATCCCGAACGTCTACGGGTCCCAGTTCCGCCGCATCCCGGTCACCGAGGAGGCCCGCCGCGGCCTGCTCGGCCACGGGAGCATCCTGGCGCTCACGTCGTACAACAACCGGACGTCTCCCGTCACGCGCGGAAAGTACGTGCTGACCAACATCCTCGGCACGCCCCCGCCCTCGCCGCCGGCCAACGTGCCGCCCCTCGACGAGACGCCGGGCAAGGCCAAGTCGATGCGCGAGCGCATGGAGGAACATCGCCGCAATCCAGCCTGCGCCGCGTGCCACAAGCTGATGGACCCGATCGGGCTGGCGCTCGAGAACTTCGACGGCGTCGGCCGGTGGCGCAGCTCGGACAACGGCGCCCGCATCGACACGAAGTCGGTGATGGCCGACGGCTCCGACATCGACGGGCCCGCCGCGCTGCGCCGCGCGCTGATGAAGCACAGCGACATGTTCGCCCGCAACATGACGGAGATGCTGCTGACCTACGCGCTGGGGCACGGCGTGGATCACACCGATATGCCCTATGTCCGCCAGGTGCTCCGCACCGCGGCCCCGGCGGACTACCGCTTCTCGTCGCTCGTCCTCGGCATCGTCAAGAGCGCGCCCTTCCAGATGAGGAGATCGGAGTCATGATGGTCACCAAGAAGGCCCTCCCCCGCCGGACCGTGCTGCGCGGCCTCGGCGTCACGATGGCCCTGCCGCTGCTCGACAGCATGGTGCCGGCTCTGTCGGCCCTGGCCGCGACGCCGGCCGCGCCGTCGCAGCGCTTCGGCTTCATCTACGTGCCGCACGGCTCGATCATGCGGGAGTGGACGCCCGCGCAGGAGGGCTCGAACTTCGAGTTCTCGACGATCCTCAAGCCGCTCGAGGACTTCCGGAAGGACCTGACCGTCCTGACGAACTTCTCCAACTACGGCGAGGCCGGGCACTCGGTCAGCTCGGCGATGTGGCTCAGCGGGACGTTTCCCTCCAAGGGAAGCCTCTTGAAGCTCGGGACGACGGTCGACCAGATGATCGCCCAGAAGATCGGCCGCGATTCGACGTTCCCGTCGATGGAGTTCGCCACCGAGGATCATTCGAGCCACCTCGGCAGCTGCGCCGGCGACTTCCTCTGCTCCTACATGAGCACGGTCAGCTGGGCGTCGCCCTCCCAGCCGCTGCCGATGGAAATCAACCCGCGCGTCGTCTTCGAGCGGATGTTCGGCGGCGACAAGGCCAGTGCCGCCGAGCGGCGCGCGCGCCTCGAACAGAACCGGAGCATCCTGGACGCGGTCGTTGCCAGCGCGAACGAGCTGAAAGCCAACGTGGGCGCGCGCGATCGGGTTCGCGTGACGGAGTACCTCGACAACGTGCGCGAGATCGAGCGCCGCATCGTGCAGGCCGAGAAGCAGCGGGACGAGACCGGCATCGAGGCGCCGCCCACGCCGGTCGGCATCCCGGAGGACTGGGAAGAGCACGTCAAGCTGCAGTTCGACCTGATGCACCTGGCGCTGCAGGGCAACCTGACCAGGGTCGTGTCGTTCATGCTGGCCCGCGAGCTCAGCACGCTGAGCTACCCGCAGATCGGCGTGGCCGACGGGCACCACCCCGTCTCGCACAACAACAACATCCCGGAGCAGGTGGCCAAGAAGATCAAGATCGACATCTACCACCTCGATCTCTTCGCGCAGTTCCTCGACAAGCTGCGGTCCACCCCCGACGGCGACGGCAACCTGCTCGAGCACTCGCTGTTCCTGTACGGGAGCGGCATGACGAACGGCAACGCCCACGACCACGAGAACCTGCCGACGCTGGTCGTCGGCGGCGCGGCCGGCCGGCACAAGGGCAACCGGCACATCAAGATGTCGAAGAGCACGCCGCTGTCGAACCTGATGATCTCGCTAATGGACAAGGCCGGCATCGACACCGAGAAGTTCGGCCAGAGCTCGGGCCGCGTCGACCTGTGAGGAAGGCGTTGATCATGCGTCAGCGGCTCGTTACCGGAGCGTGGCTGGTCGTGGCGCTGGCGACGGCCTCGGCCGCCGCGGCGCAGCAGCCCGCCCGAATGGCGGACGCCGCCAAGCGTCAGGACGCGGCCGCGGTCAGGGCGCTCCTGCGGCAGAAGGCCAACGTCAACGCCCAGGATCCCGAGGGCATGACTGCGCTGCACTGGGCCGCGCACTGGGGCGACGGGGCCCTGGTCCAGTCGCTGCTCGGCGCCGGGGCCAAGGCCGACGTGGCCAACCGGTACGGCGTGACGCCGCTGCACGAGGCGGCCACGCTCGGCCAGACGGACATCGTCACGGCGCTGCTGCGGGCCGGCGCCAAAGCCGACGCCACGTACGGCGAGGGCGAGACGCCGCTGATGCTGGCGGCACGCGGCGGCCATGTGGCCACCGTCAAGGCGCTGCTCGAGGCGGGCGCCGCCGTGGACGCGGCCGAGAAGTTCCGCGGTATGACGCCGCTGATGATGGCGGTCGCCGAGAACCACGCGCCGGTCCTGGAGGCTCTGCTCGCGGCAGGAGCCAACCCGAACAGCCGGACGGTCGAGTACTCGTTCCAGAAGCTCGTCGGCGGCGCGGGGGGCGTCATCCACGACCGCCCCCAGGGAGCCCTGACGCCGCTCATCGTGGCAGCACGGCAGGGCGCGATCGAGTCGGCCTCGCTCCTCATCGCCAAGGGGGCCGACCTCGATGCCGCCGAGCCCCAGTACGGGTTCACGGCCCTGCAGACAGCCTTGTTCAACGGCAAGTACGCGTTCGCCAAGATGCTGATCGACAAGGGCGCCGACGTCAGCGACGGGTCGCTCTACATCGCGATGGAGATGCGCAACCTGGCGAACTACTCGAATCGGCCGAATCCTCCGGGCGAGGACGGCGGTCTGGGCGCACTCGACATCGCCCGGCTGATTCTCGCCAAGGGCGCCGATCCGAACGCGCGCTACGACAAGCTGATTCCGCCCCGTCAGGCCCAGGGCAACATCAACGTCGCGTCTGGCGCCACGGCGCTCCAGCGGGCGGTGCGCGCGGTCGACCTGGCCGCGGTGAAGCTGCTCCTCGACGCGGGCGCCGATCCCGGACAGCCGCTCGACGACGGCTCGACGCCGCTGATGGCGGCCGCCGGGCTGGGCGCTCCGCGCGGAGGCGACGAAGAGGTCACGGAGGCCGGCGACCGCAACGACCCCGTGGACGTGATCAAGCTGCTCCTCGAGAAGGGCGCGTCGGTCACCGCCACCAACGCCGCCGGCATGACTGCCCTGCACTTCGCGGTGCAGCGCGGATCGGACCGAGTGGTCGAGTACCTGGCCGGCAAGGGCGCGCGCTTCGACGCGAAGAACGCGCAGGGCCGCACGCCCGCGGACCTGGCACGGGGCCGCACCGCGGCGCTCGTCGCCAAGCTGACGGGCTCTCCCGCTCCGGCTTCCCCGACCGCGTCCGGCGCCGGAGAGAGCAGGCCGCCGGCCTCGACCGCCGGCCAGGGCAGCTCGACGTCGGGGCGCTGACCGGAGCCCTCGGCGCACCTTTCCACCGACTGAGGCCAGGCCGCCGTTGCGGCCTGGCAACCTGCCGCACGGCCACCTCGGTCCCGACACAGCCATTCGGGTAAGATGCGGGCCGTCTGCTCGGAGGTAGGCATTCGAATGCGCATCCGCTCGCTGCTGCTCCTGCTGCTCGCCCCGGTCATCCTGCTGGCATCGTTACACGCACAGGGGAGTCGATCACCAGTCCAACCCTCGCCCGGGGACTGGCCCATGTACAACCGGGACCTGATGGGCACGCGCTACTCCCCGCTCACGCAAATCACGCCGCGGAACGTCTCCCGCCTGCGCACGGCGTGGACGTTGAAGATCGAGAAGGACCCATCGGCAGGCGGCATCACCGGCGGAAGTGAGTTCACGCCCATCGTGGTACGCGGGCTGATGTACGTCGTGATGCCGAGCGTCGTGCTGGCACTGGACCCCGACACGGGCGCCGAGCGCTGGCGCTATGCCGTGCCGCAGGGCGGCGCCTCACGGCGCGGCATCGGCTATTGGCCCGGCGACGCCACGCTGCCCCCGCGGGTCGTCTTCACGGCCGGCCGGCGGCTCATCGCGCTCGACGCGGTGACGGGTGCGCCGGTGAGTACCTTCGGGTCCGGGGGCATCGCCGACATCGAGCGGCCGTACAACGGCACGGTCACCGTGTACAAGGACCTGCTGCTCGTCGGCACCAACGCGGCGCCCGGCGCGGTGCGCGCGTTCGACGCGAGGAAGGGCGCCAAGGTGTGGGAGTACCGCTCGGTGCCCCAGAACCCCGGGGAACCCGGCTGGGACACGTGGGCGAACGGCAGCGCCCGCGAGACGAGCGGGGCCATCGCCTGGTCCTTCTCCATGACGCTCGACCCCGGCCGCAACACCCTCTACGCCATCTTCGACAGCCCCACGCCCGACTACTACGGCGGCGAACGCCACGGCACCAACCTGTACGCCAACGCCGTCGTCGCCCTCGACGCCGACTCGGGCCGCTACAAGTGGCATTACCAGACGACGCATCACGACATCTGGGACTACGACATCCCCCAGCCGCCGGTGCTGATGGACGTCACCGTCGCCGGCCGCCGAACGCCGGTGCTGACGATCGCGCACAAGACCGGCTACATGTACGTCCTCAACCGCGAGACGGGGCAGCCGGTGTTCGGGATCGAGGAGCGCCCGGTGCCGCCGAGCGAGGTGCCCGGCGAGCAGGCCTGGCCGACCCAGCCGATTCCGGTGAAGCCTCCGCCGCTGGCCCGCGTGAGCTACAAGCCCGAGGACATCGTCACCGCGGCCGACACGACGGCCGAGCACGCCGCGTTCTGCAAGGCCCTGGCCGAGCGGAGCGGGGGCCTGCTGAACAGCGGGCCGTTCACGCCGTACGTCTACCGGGCGCCCGGCGCGCCCCCGCGCTCGACGATCCTCTTCCCCGGCTCCATCGGCGGCGCCAACTGGGGCGGCAGCGCCGCCGACCCGTCCCTCGGCTACGTGTTCGTCAACACCATGGACGAAGCGAGCATCGGCTGGATCGAGCGGCGGACGGGCCGGAACGGCCGGGCGAACTGGGTGCGCAACAGCGTCGTCGGCACGACGTCACGCTTCCAGTGGAGCGACGGCGACGAGCAGGGCCCCGGCAACCTCGTCGGGTCGGGTGAGAAGGCCTGGCCCTGCCAGCGACCGCCGTGGGGGAACCTCGTGGCCGTCGACGTCCGCACCGGCGACATCGCATGGCGGGTGCCGCTCGGCATCACCGAGCAGTTGCCGGCAGCCCGCCAGCGCACCGGCCGTTTGAACATGGGCGGCCCCATCACCACGGCGTCCGGCCTGCTGTTCATCGCGGCCTCGAACGACCGGCGCTTCCGCGCCTTCGAGTCGAAGACGGGCCGCGAGCTGTGGTCGACGACGTTGGCGATGAACGCGCACGCCGTGCCGATGACCTACCAGGGCCGAAACGGCAAGCAGTACGTCGCCATCGTCGCCGGCGGGCGCAGCGCGCTCGACGACGACGCGCCGGCCGGTACGGACGCGCTGGTGGTGTACGCCCTGCCCTGAGGGCGCGGGACAGGCCAGAGACCCCAGCGAGAATACGCCCCGATTGTTGCGCCACGTGCGCAGGAGCCACTGATGACGACTCGCCTCGATCGCCGTTCGTTCCTCCGGTACAGCTCGCTGGCCGCCACCGGCCTCGTCGCAGACGGCCTGTGGGTGCCGGCGTGGGCCCAGGACACGCGCGGGCTGCCGATGACGCCGGCGGTGCAGACCGCCAGCGGCCGCATCCGCGGCATGGTGCGGTTCGGGGTCAACCAGTTCTTCGGCGTCCCGTACGGCGCGTCGACGGCTGGCGCCAACCGCTTCATGCCTCCGGTCAAGCCGGCGCCGTGGTCCGGCGTCCGGGACTGCGTGCAGGTGGGCAACCGCTCCCCGCAGGATCCCGACGGACCGATCTCCGAGGTGTTCGCACTCGACCGCCGCGAGCCGATGGGTGAAGACTGCCTGTCGATCAACGTCTTCACGCCGGGTCTGACCGGCAGCCGCCCCGTGATGGTGTGGCTGCACGGCGGCGGTTTCTCGGGCGGCTCCGGCAACTGGCTGCTCTACGACGGCACGAACCTCGCCCGCAAGGAGGACGTCGTCGTGGTGTCGGTGAACCACCGGCTGAACCTGTTCGGCTTCCTGCACCTCGCGGACCTCGGCGCTGGCGAGCGCTGGACCAACGCCAGCAACGCCGGCATGCAGGACATCGTCGCCGCGCTGCAGTGGGTCAAGGAGAACATCGCTGGCTTCGGCGGCAACCCCGGCAACGTCACGGTGTTCGGCCAGTCCGGCGGGGGCGGCAAGGTCACCACGCTGATGGCGATGCCGTCGGCCAAGGGCCTCTTCCACCGCGCGATCGCACAGAGCGGATCGGCGCTGCGGGGCGTGCCTCGCGAGGCGGCCACCCAGGCGGCGACGCAGTTCCTGGCGCGCGTGGGCCTCAAGCCGAACCAGCTCGACGACCTGCAGAAGCTGCCGTGGCAGCGGGTGCAGGAGGCGTTCTTCGCCGAACCGCGGATTCCGAACCTCGGCGGTGGCCCCGTCGTCGACGGCCGTTCGCTGCCGCGCGACCAGTGGTCGCCGGACGCACCGTCCTATTCCGCCGACGTCCCGTTGATGGTGGGCTCGGTCGAGACCGAGGACGCGTGGAACGACCCGCCGCCACCCCTGCAGATGTCCGAGGACGAGATGATGACGCGGGTGAAGCGGATCACCCGCAACGACGAGTCGAAGGCCCGCGAGCTCGTGGCGCTGTACCGGCGGACGCACGCCGGCATCACCAACACCGACGTGTGGCTGATCATGAACGCCGACAACACGCGCCGGGCCAACGCCCAGTTGCTGAGCGAACTGAAGACGGCGCAGCGCTCGGCGTCGGCGTACCTCTACTACTTCACCTGGCGGTCGCCCGTGCACCTCGGCCAGATGAAGTCGTACCACACGCTCGACATCCCGTTCGCCTTCTACAACGTCGACATCGCCGGCTCCATGACCGGCGCGGGCAACGACCGCTACGCGCTCGCCCATCGGATGAGCGCGGCCTGGGCCGCGTTCGCGCGGACCGGCAACCCGAACCACGCAGACCTGCCGCGGTGGCCGGCCTTCGACCCGGCCACCTACCCGACGATGGTGCTGGGCAACGAGTGCAAGGTGGTCAACGATCCGAACCGTGAGGAGCGGCTCGCGTTGAAGACGATTCCGCCGGCGGGACGCGGGACGTCCACGGCGGAATAGGCCGGTCGCCGAGCGACCCGACAGGGATCAGCGGCACGCCCCGCCCAGGCTCAGTTGGTCCGCAACTCGCCGACCGTCTGGACGGGCGTGGCGACGTCCAGAGGCGCCGCATACCTGATCACGGGCATCAGCGGCGTCACGGCGAACGGTACCTTCTCGCGAACCGACATCAGCGGCACGGCCGGCGAGCGGTCGAGCGTCACCTTTCCGCTCCACGCGTCGACGACGAGCCGCGCACCGAGCTGGAGCGCAGCGATCTGCTCGAGGCTGTCGGGCATCAGGGGCGGGGCCTGGTTCATGAGTTCGGCGAGCCGCGTCATCTGCCCGTTGGCCGCCATGTAGTCTCCGATGTGCGGCTGGATGAGCCGGGGCAGCTGCGTGGCGCGCTCCGAGAGCGTACGCAGGAACAGGCCGGCGTCGGCCAGCTTGTCTCGGTAGGGCGACTTGCCGAGCAGCTCGATGACCTTCTCGTCGGCCGCGGCCTCCTCCTTGGGCGTGCGACGGAACCGGAGCGTCTGCAGCAGGTCGCCGTCTGGCACCATCAGGCGATCGGCGAACGAGAACTTGGTGTCGATCAGCTGGTGGCCGAGCGCCACGTGGCTCAACTCGTGCGCGAGCATCGTCGCGAGGCTCGATTCGTCGGGCAGCACGTCGATGAGGCCGCGGCTCAACACCATCGTGTGGCCGACCGTGAACGACTCGAGCGGAGAGGTCAGCAGAATCCTGGCGTGCAGCGGCCGCTCGAGGGACACCTTGTTGGTGACGACCAGGTTGTTGAGGACGGTCTCGAGAACCCTGTCGGCCTCGCCCACCGGCGCGAGCAGGCCGATGGCCTCCAGCCGTTCGAGGACGTTCGCCTCGGCCTCCTGTTCCCAGCGGCGCTGGCTGAGCACGGGCGACAGCTGCGCGGCCCCTTCGCTGACGTCGGCGACATTGGGCTCGTCGATCCGGATCGTCGCCAGCGCGCCGGTGCGGTCGGTGTTCTGCGCCTGGTATCCCCAGATCCGCGTCTGGCTCTTGAACCGGGCCTGCCGCTTCGAGTTGGACGACGACTTGGAGGAGGGCGCGTTGTTCAGATCCGTCTCTTCCGAGTAGATGTACGAGGGGACCCACACGCCGGGCGCGACGTTCACCCGCCAGCCGTCCATGTGGAACGACAGCGTCCGTTTGAGCAGGCCCGACAGCGTCTCCTCAGACCCTCGGCTGGCGCCATTGAAGCGGACGAGGTTGTAGTCGCGGTCCTCGATCCAGATCCGGCCGACGAAGCCTTCCTTGCCGTTGCGAAGCGGCCTCACGTCGAAGACGAAGCAGCGAGACTCGCCGAGGAACTCCCGTCGGACGTAGGTGAATTCGTATCGCTTCCGGTCGAGCCCGCGCCAGTCTGGCGCCACCATGGCGGCGAAGACATCCCCAAGGCTGGGCGGGCGCGAGACGATGCGCAGCTTCACCCCGCGCTGTTCCCGCTCTCCGAACGGACGCAGCGCCGGCCCGTCATCGAACCGCAGCTGGCCGAGCACGTAGTTGTCGTCGGTGGGGACCCAGCCGCGCGCCTCGTCCGGGGCGACACTCTGGGTGTACACCTCCATCAGTGGGTTGGACGTCCTCAACCGCTCGAGCACCGCCCGTTCCGCCGTGCTCATCCGATCGACGATCTCGTCGGCTTGCGTCTGTCCGGCGCGATTGGACGTCGGAGCCGTCGAGCCCTTCCGATCGTTGGCCTGCGCACGAGCCATCGGCGCCACGAGAGTGGACGTGAGCAGCGCGAGCAGCAAGGGAAGCGGTGCAAGTCGCATGGGTGCCTCTGGCTAGGACAGACGGAACGTGATGTGAACCGTGGCGCGGGAGTCGACGGGCCGGCCGGCTGACTGGGCGGGCTTGAACCGAATGCGAAGCGCCGCACGCTGCGCGGCCTCGTCGAGGCCGTGGCCGAGTCCGCGCACGAGGCGCAGCACGCGGACGTCGCCGGCGGCCGTGAACTCGAGCTCAAGCGACACGGTGCCCTCGACCCGCGCCGTGCGTGCCTCGTCGGTGTACTCCGGCGTGGGCTTGGAGACGATCTCGACCGGCTGATCCACGGCCTTCGTGACCGCAGCCGCCGCTGGCTGGGCGGGCGCGCTCGTGCGCTGCTCGAACCCCGCCATCTGTACCTCGCCAGCGGCAGCGGTTCGACGGGGCGCGGGCGACCCGCTGCCGAATCCTCCGGTCGTGACCCCGCCGGCTCCGTTCGCGGCCCCGCGCGGCGAGGCCGCCGCACTGCCGAACCCGCCGGTCGTGACGGCGGCCGCGGCCTGGTTCGCGGGCGCGCTGCTGGTCCGCTCGAAGAGCCCGGTCACCGGGCGTTCGACGGGACGCTCGACCTCCGCCGCGACCGCGGGCACGAGCTGCACCGGTGTCGGCTCGACCACCTTGGCCACGGCCGGCACGACGGGAAGCGGCTTGGGGGCTTCCACCCGGGCGACGTCGCGCACCGGTGTCGGCTGAGGCGCTGGCGCGGGACGGCGTGGCGCCTCGACGGCAGGCGGTGGCAGCTCCACGCGTGACGGCAGGACGAACGCCGCGATCGACCGTGCACGCGGCGTGGGCGGCTTCTCGACCGCACGCATCGGGATGACGACCAGCGCCACCCCGACCACTGCGTGCACCACGATGCTGAACCACAGGCCGGTGCTCGAACGGCCGTGCGTGGGCGTGCTCGATCGTGCGTCGTCGAACAGAACTGACATGTGTTTACAGATTCGGCATGCCGGGCCGTGCAGGTCCGGCAGCGATGCTGTCCAGGGATGTGTCAGAGCAAGCGAAGTGCCGGCGTGGGCCTGCGAGGATGCCTCAGCGCACCGGCATCAGCTGGCCCCATGGCCGCGTCGCCGCCACCACGGGCGCAGCACACGATGCCACCACATGGTCGTGCCGGTGACGAACAGCACCGTCGGGGACAGTCCCAGGACGGCCCACACGGCCTTGGTCGCCTGGTCACACAATCCCGGCCCGCTGCAGGGGATGCCGATGCCGTTGATGCGGCCGAAGTGCAGGTATGCCAGCCAATAGAGCGCCCAGTCCACCGCGCGAAGACCCGCGTCCTGGCCAGCCTGTGGAGCCAGCGCATCGACAGCGGCCTGCGCCTCGTCCGGAAAACACAGATAGACACCGCTGAGCGCGGACACGAGGACGAATCCGACGCTCCAGAAGCCGACCGCGCTGTGCAGGTCCCAGACGAAGCGCCTCCAGCCGACGCCCCGGTGGAGGCTCAGGCTGCGGGTCCACCTCCCGATGCCCGGCCACCAGATCGGCAGGCCCGTGGCCGCGACCAGGAGGACGCCGACGGCGCCCATTCCGTTCACCCGCCGTCCCGCAGGTCCCGCAAGCAGATCGTCGTGCAGTTCGATCAGCTTCGACACCATCCAATAGCCGGTTGGGATCGAACCACCGAGGTCGGGGTCCGGGGCCGTGGCCAGATACAGTTCGTTCCGGTAGACGAGCACGCTGCCGGTGACACTGATGAAGCAGATGTAGAGCCCCAGGATCAGGCCGCTCCACACGTGCAGTTGAAAGAGCGCCCTGCGGAGCCAGACCGTCTGCGGCTGCCGAATCCACCGCTGCCAGAGCGCCAGCCGGTCACCCGTGCTCACGGAAACCAGACTACAACACGCCGCTGGTGCGATCCATGCGGCGGAGCCACCGTCAGGTCGACGGACGCGATGTCGAGGCGAGCACCGGCCGCGCGTCGGTCACGAGGCCGGGCAGGATGCGATCGGAGAGAATGTGTCGCATGGCAGAAGGAGTCCGTATGAATCGCAGATGGCGAGCGCCTCTCCTGGCCGCGATGTTGGCGGTCCTTCCAGGTGCGGGATGGGCACAGCAAGGCGTGAGCCTCCCGTTGCAGCGGGGCGTCGCTGTTCAGCTGCCAGTGACGGGCAATGCCGTCACCGTCCCGGGCGCGGATGGCCAAGATGCCTTGGTCGTGGCGCTGACTGCCGACGGCGCCGTCTACCTCGCCGCCAACCCGGTACAGGCTTCCGCCCTGGCCGATACCGTCCGGGCCATGCTCTCCACTCGAGCGGACAAGACGCTCTACGTCAAGGCGGACGCCCGCGTTCCGTACGCACGCCTCATCGAGGTCATCGATGCCGTGCAGAACTCCGGCGTCGACGGCGTGACACTCCTCACGGCGCAGCAGGACGCCACGGATCAGGGCAGACGGCTCGTGGCGCCGAAGGGTCTGGAAATGCGGGTCGTCAAGCGCAGACCCTAGGGCGCCCCCGCGTCGCCTCACCTCTGGCCCGAGGCCTGTCGCGCGGGCCGGGCGCCCGGCTGGAGCCTGCGGGCCAGCGTCTGCCGGGCCGCTGGAATCAGGTGAGCGAGGAGCGGGTGGGGGAACTCGCGTGGCAGCGTGATGGCGAAGAACGCCTCCTTGATGCCCGGCAATCGGGCCACCTGCTTCAGCGTGCCGGCCACGAGCTCGTCGCGCACGACGATCGGCGGCACGACGCCGAACCCCACGTTCTGTCGCACGAGCAGCCGCAACATCGCCATGTCGTCGACTTCGGCGGCCACCTGTGGGACGACCCCCAGCTGATAGGCCAGCGCGTCGAAGGCGGCGCGAAGGCTGCTCTCGGGCGACGGCAGCACCAGCGGCTCGCGCGAGAGCAGCTTCCGCCAGTCGCGGACCCGTCTCGCGCGCGCCGGATGGCCGACGAGCGCCACGGGTTGTTCGCCGATCAGGTGGGGCACCCACGGCGTCGCGCCGTCGCGGGGCGGCGCCACGTTGGACAGCAGCACGTCGAGTCGATGGGATTCCAGCTGCCGCAGCAAGCTCCGCGCTGTCCCGGACCGCAAGGTCACCGCGACGTCGGACCGCTCGAGTGCAGGGCCGAGGAAGGCGAGCTGGAAGTTGCGTGACAGCGTCGCGAGCGCACCCACGCGAAGCAGATGACGGGCGGCGCCGCCCTTGCGGACCGCGGCGGCCAGTCGGTCACCGAGCCCGAAGATGGCGTCGGCGTGGTCGAGGGCCAGGCGTCCGGCGGCCGTCAACTCGAGGCGGCGGCCCCGGCGCTCGAAGAGCGGCTGCCCCAGGTCTGCCTCCAGCTTCTGGACCTGGACCGACACCGCCGACTGCGACACGTGCAGGGCCTCGGCGGCGCGCGTCAGATTCCCCTCGTGCGCGACCGCCCAGAAATAGCGCAGGTGACTGAAGTTCAGCATGTCATCGTTCACTATAGACGAACGACTCTCCAACAACTATGAATTGGAACGAATTATGGCGTCGCCGGTAGTCTGGGGGTGGAGGATGTGAACGGATGAACGAGAGGCGCATCACCGTCGCCCACGGCGACGGCATCGGACCCGAGATCATGGACGCCACGCTGCGGGTGCTCGAGGCAGCACGCGCACCGCTGGCCTACGACCGCATCGTGGTCGGGGAGCAAGTCTACCGGCAGGGCCACACGTCGGGCATCACCCCCGAGGCCTGGGCGACCATCCGCCGGAACGGCGTGCTCCTGAAGGCGCCAATCACCACGCCACAGGGCGGGGGCTACAAGAGCCTGAACGTGACCATCCGAAAGGCCCTCAACCTGTTCGCCAACGTGCGGCCGACCAAGTCCTACGCCCCGTTCGTGGCCTCGCCGCACCCGGGCATCAACCTCGTGATCATCCGCGAGAACGAAGAGGACCTCTACGCCGGCATCGAGCACCAGCAGACGGACGACGTGACGCAGGTCCTCAAGCTGATCACGCGATCCGGGTCCGAGCGCATCGTGCGCTACGCGTTCGAGTACGCGCGCGCGTACGGGCGCCGTCGGGTGACCTGCATGACCAAAGACAACATCATGAAGCTCACCGATGGACTGTTCCACCGGGTCTTCGACGAGGTGGCCGCCGAGTACCCCGACCTCGAGAGCGACCATCAGATCATCGACATCGGCGCGGCGCGCGTCGCCGCGCAGCCGGAGACGTTCGACGTCATCGTGACGCTGAACCTGTACGGCGACATCCTGTCCGACATCGCCGCCCAGGTCGCCGGGTCGATCGGGCTGGCGGGCTCGGCCAACATCGGCGAGTCGGCGGCGATGTTCGAGGCGGTGCACGGGTCGGCGCCGGACATCGCCGGCCGGGGCGTTGCCAACCCGTCCGGACTGCTCTTGGCGGCCACGCAGCTGCTGGTGCACGTCGGACAGGCGGAGGTCGCCGAGCGCATCAAGAATGCCTGGCTGTGCGCGATCGAGAGCGGCATCCACACCTCGGACATCTACCGCCACGGTCTCAGCCGCTGCGAGGTGGGAACGGACGCGTTCGCGGCGGCCGTGATCGAGCGGCTCGGCGAGCGACCGCGCCTGCTGGAGCCGGTGCACTACCGGCCCGGCGGCATCTCCGTGAAGGTGTCCCCGCCGCGCCCCATGACCAAGACGCTGGTCGGCATGGACGTCTTCCTCGACTGGGACGTCGAGGGGCGCGACGCGGCGGCGCTCGGCCGGACGATCGAGGAGGTGGCGCCCGCCCCCTGGCGCCTGAAGATGATCACGAACCGAGGCGTGAAGGTGTACCCGGACGGCATTCCCGAAACCTACCGGACCGACCACTGGCGATGCCGGTTCACGCCCGCCGATGCCGGCCCGGTTGCCTTCGACGGCGTCCTCGGGCTACTGGGCGCCTTGCACCAGCGCGGGCTGGACATCATCAAGACCGAGCACCTGTACACGATGGACGGGCGGCCGGCCTACTCGCTCGGCCAGGGGGAATGACGTGAGCCGGTTCCTGGTCGTCCGGACTCCGGATCATCTGGCTCGTGCGTGTGCGGACGTGTCGGCGCTGACGCAGGCGTGGCGGGGTGACGCGGGCGACGACGACGCGTCGCTGCTCGGCGTCTGGATCGAGCACCCCTCGGAGCCGGGCGGGGCGTCGGCGCTGGGGGTGCCCGTCATGCTGTCGGCGGGGTCCCCACCGCTGGTACGCGCCAGCACGGAGCTCGGCGGGGTCTGGGCGCTCTGCTGGACGGCGCCCCTGTCGCGGGCACAATTGATGGACGCGCTGGCCGCGTCGGTCGACCCGGCCGCGCGGCGGCGCGCCCGCTTCATGCCCGTCTTCCCCGAGCGGGTGCTCGACTGGCGGACAGAGTGGGCCGAGCTGGCGGGGCGGCACGCCGGCCTCGTCCTGCCGCCCATCCTGCAGGATGCCGACGGTACCCTGCGGCTCGACGACCTCGGGTGGGCGGAAGGGCCGCAAGCGGTCTCGGGGGCGGATGCCCGTCGCCGTGCAATCCCCGGATCCAGCCATCGATAGGGACGTCGCCTGCCGCGTGACGAGGTCGCGCATCCGGGCGATGGCGGAATACGGGAGCATGCGCAGCAGCCCGTCGACGCGAAAGCGTTGGAATTCTCCTCCCCCCATTCCGACAGCGCCACCCGGCGGTAGGATGTAGGCCGACGTCCGGCCGGTGCCGGCACCCTGGAGGGGTTGATGATTCGCAGAACCGTGATTGCGGGCGCCGCGTGCCTGGCACTTGGCTCACTCGTGACGACCGCCCAGACCAGAGTCGTGCCACGTCCGCCGGCGCCGGTGCCCGGGGCGCCACAGACGACGGACAGTGCGGCACCGGACGGCTACCAGCCCCTGCCGCAGTGGCTCGGTCAGACGCGCGCGCCGGTGCCTGCCAGGACGGAGCGGTTTACAGTCGAAACGGTGGCCAGTGGCTTCACCGGCGCCAGCTTCCGCTTCCTGCCAGACGGCCGGATCATCGTGGCCGAGCAGAATGGGCGCCTGAGGCTCGTCGGCAAGGACGGCGCCGTGTCGGAGCCGCTCGAGGGCATGCCGTCGAACATGTACGGTCGTGGTCGCAGCCTGTACGACGTCGTGCTCGACAAGAACTTCTCCAGCAACCGCACGGTTTACCTGGCCTACGCGGTGCTGCCCGAAGGCGCCGACCCGGCCAAGCAGGCCTCGCCCACGCACATGCACATCGCCAGTGCGCGGCTCGCGGCCAACGACAAGGGCCTCGAAGGCGTGAAGGATCTGATTGACGCCGAGGGCACGGGCGGCAGGCTGATTCAAGGTCCCGACGGGACGTTGTTGATCACGTCCACGGGCGTGGCGGGATTCGGCCTCCGGTCCGAAGACTGGATGCAGCCGCAGCAACTCGACAGCCTGATGGGGAAAGTGCTGCGCATCAATACCGACGGTTCGGTCCCGAAGGACAACCCCTTCGTCGGCAAGGCAGGCGCGCGTCCGGAGATCTACGCCCTGGGCTTCCGCGACGATCAGGGCATGGCCATCCATCCGAAGACCGGCAAGCTTTGGACGAGTGAGCACGGTCCGCGCGGCGGCGACGAGATCAACGAGGTCGAGAAGGGCAAGAACTACGGGTTCCCGGTCATCGGCTACGGGCGCGACTACAACGGCAAGCCGATCAACGGCGACAAGACGACGCAGGCGGGCATGGAGCAGCCGGTCTACTTCTGGACGCCAGACATCGCGCCCTCCGGCATGGCGTTCTACACCGGCAAGATGTTTCCGGCGTGGGATGGCGACCTGTTCGTGGCCGCCCTGGTGTCGAAGTACGTGGTGCGCCTCGTGCTGAACGGCAACCGCGTGGTGGCCGAGGAGCGCCTGCTCGTCGATCGGAACGCGCGTATTCGCACGGTCGCGCAGGGTCCAGACGGCGCGCTGTATGTGCTGACGGACGGTGCAGGCGGCACGATCCTGCGCCTGAAGGAGTAGGCGGTACGATCGCGCTCCTCCAAAGGTGGTGTTCGCGCACGTCGGCGTTTGACCGCATGTCTGCGATGCGATCTGGGCCGGGTGGCGCTGGGCCATTCATCGCTAGATCAGTCCCATCGCACCCGCGAGCGCCCCGGCCGCGAGCAGCCACAGCAGGTGCACCCGCGTGCGCCAGACGATGACCGTCGAGGCGGCGGCCACGGCCAGGATGCGGCCGTTGACGGGTGCGTCCGTACCCCCTCTTGCCAGCACCCAGGCCGTCGCCAGCAGCAGCGCCACGACGATCGGCGCCAGGCCCTGCTTGAACGCCCGCACGATCCGCAGTTCGCGGTTCCGGTGCCCCCAACGGGTCGCGAAGTAGGTGAGCGTGGTGCTCGGCAGCAGGATGCCGACGAGCGCGAGCGCCATGCCCGTCAGGCCGGACGCCCAGCCGGCGAGCCCGTGTTCGAGACCGCCCCCGACGTTCAGCCCGACGTTCCAGCCCATCAGGGCGACGAACAGGATGTTCGGCCCTGGCGCCGCCTGAGCCAGCGCCACCGACGCCACGAACTGCTCGTTGGTCAGCCAGTGGTGCCCCTCGACGAGAAACCGGTGCATGTCGGGCGTCGTCGTGATGGCCCCGCCCACCGCCAGCAGCGACAGCGACAGGAAGTGCGCGAAGAGCGTGAGCCAGTCGCCCCGGCCGAACGGCATCATGCAGCCGGCTCCGTCGGTCTGCGTTCCGGCGACCCGCCGGCTGCGGCACGCCTGGCGTCGAGCCGCCTCAGGCACGTCCACGTCCAGGCACACGTGAAGACGCCCACGCCCAGCAGCACCCAGGCCAGCGGCATGCGAACAAGGCCGATCAGCACGAAGGTGACGACGACGATGCCGAGGGCCTGGCGATGGCCGACGGGGCTCGCCCGCAGGGCCGTGATCAGCTTCAGGCCCGTCGCCGCGATGAGGCCCGCCGCCACGGCCCCAAGGCCGCGAAGCGCACCCTGGCCCGCTGCCGTGTCGGCGACGTGCTCGAGTGAGGCGGCCAGGGCGATCACCACGACGAGCGGCATGCTCAACATGCCGGCCAGTCCGACCAGCGCACCGCGCCAGCCGAAGTAGCGATCGCCGAGCATCACCGCGAGATTGACGACGTTGGGGCCGGGCATGATCTGGGCGACCGCCCAGTCCTCCACGAACTCCTCGAGCGTCAGCCAGCGCCTCTTCTCGACCAGTTCGCGCTGGACCACCGCGAGCACGCCGCCGAATCCCTGCAGGGCGAGCGTGGTGAAGGACCAGTACAGGTCGCCCAGCGTCCGGGGCCCGGGAACCGGCGACGCGTCAGGGGACGTGCGCATGGCCGCGTGTGCGGAGGATCTGGGCACTCGTCGCGCCGCCCTCAGCCAGGGGGGCGAACTGCTCTGGTCCCACCGGCAGCCCTGGTAAGCCCGGCGTGGGCAGCTTCGACCACCGGGCACCAGCGCCCAGCACCGCCAACATGAGGACCATCGCGCACGTCGCGAGCGATCGCATAGTGGCGCATGTTACCCCTGCCGGTCGCGTTCGAGGCCAAGAGCCCGGCAGGGCGCGCGCGTGCCCCAAGAACGAGAGATGCGTATTCGCCACCTCTAAGACGTCATGAAGAGGCCACTCGAGATGAGCCGCATTCTTGCAAACGACAGCGGCCGTCGCTCCGCGCCGGAGCGCGCGGTCGCCGCAGTCACGAACGCCGGTGCGGCGCTCTCCTCAGCTCGACGCCCGTCATTTCTGGCGTTTGAAGTAGTAACGCTTTTCGGAGATGCGCACGAGTTCCCAGCCCTCCGCGCCAGCCTGATTCAGGAACTGCTGCACCTGCGCCGCATCGGTGTAGCTCTCCAGGACTTGCGTCTCGACGACCCGGTATTCCCACGCCTGTCGGGCAGGGGCGGTCCGTTGTCCTTGTCCGTACACCGTCCATGCCGTGAGCGACGACAGGGTGACAATCATCAGCACGATTCGCAGTCTGGGCATGCGCGTCTCCCTCAATGTCGTGTACTGCTGGTCATTCCTTCCTCAGCCAGGCCCATGTCTGCAGGCCATCCCACAGACCACGAGTCATTCCCCAGCGCAGGAAGTAGTGCGCGAACACCGTTACGATCGCGGATATCAGCACGGCCCTCTCCAAGGTGCGACCCTGGTCGTGGACGACGAAATACGTCATGAACGCGAAGATCAGCCCCAGCCGCAGCCAGTGCCGCATGGCGCGGTAGCCTGGAAATCGTCTTTCGAAGACGCCTGTCTCCATCCGCATGGCCGCAAGCAGACCGACGAAGCATGCGTCATACGCGAAATTGTCGGCGCCCAGCAGGTAGAACGGCAAACCCACCGCAATCCCGCAGATGCCCGCCACCGGATACAGCGCCAGCTGTACTGGCAGGGTGATGAACATCACGGCAAGGACGACGACGCGCCCGAACCATACGCCGAACCAGGGTGGAAGATTGGAAGTGCCATAGGCCCCGTCGGCCGACGACGCATCGTCCGTGCTGTTGCCGGCGTTCGCAGGCGGAGCACCGGGAACATGGCCGGGCAGCGGGGCGTCATGACGCGGCAGGGTGGGCGCGTGCTCACCGACTGGGTTGAAACCGGGGGGGGTTCGGCATCGGTCGCTCCCAGGGGCGCAGGACAGTGATCGCGGACTCTAGAACGCGTACTCGACCGTGTCAAGGTGGCGATGGTGTCACTCCTCCCCCTCCGACAGCCGCACGAGCCACTCGAGCGCTGGCTCGCACGCGAGCGGCCCGGCAGCGCATGCGCGAGTTCATCGATGGACTGAGCGCTTAGCTCATCCGCGCCGACCAAGCGCGGACCACCTCATCAGCTGCCAAGGCGGACGCACCTGGACTCGCAAGTGTGTGAGTCCCGCCTCGGTCCAGGCGAATGTGACCGTGGTCACAGACGCCCAGCCACGCCCGCGATACAAGGGAAGAATGAACTATCGAAAGGGAGTGGCATGAATCGTCTTGCATCACGCGGCAACGCGATCCGACGGGTGATCGCGTGCGCGTTCCTCACCAGCCTGTCCGCAGCGCCGGCGCTGGCACAGGTCAGCATCGAGTGGGTGCAGCCGACGCGCGGTGTCTCGATCGCGCTCGACGCAGTCGATAACGTCTACACACTGGACTACGAGCAGGCACTCGGCGCAGAGATGTCGGTGACGAAGCGCGATGCGGCCGGCCGTCTGCTCTGGACGGCCCGCTTCGATCAGCAGTCGAGCACGGCGTGGGAGCGAGCGAGCTGGATCGTGACCGACGGCGGCGGCAACGCCGTGGTGTGCGGAACCCTGATGTCGGGCTACTCGAACCCCGTCGAGGCGGCCAGCATCGTCATGAAGTTCCTCCCGGACGGGCGGCTGGCATGGCGACGCGTGTACGAGAGCAGCTTCGACGGCTCGTCGGTGCGCAAGTGCCTGGTCGACCGGCACGACAACGTGTACGTGCTCGGCATGGGCAGCGGGCCGTCCGGCCGCGTGACGAAGGTCACGAAGTTCGCACCCGACGGCACGGCCCTCTGGTCGTACTTCGACGCGGCTGGCATCGGCGCCGCCCTGAACATGAAGCTCACGCCGGACGACGCTCTGCTCGTCACCGGCAAGTCGATCACGGGCAGCTTCATGGGCTATACCAAGATCGACCTCGACGGCCGGGTGCTCTGGGCCAGGGCCGGCGTGGCCAGCCTCACGGCTGGCGACAGCGCCGGGGACGCCGCCGGCAACACCTACCTGGTGCACGGGCAATACGTGCTCACCAACCCCGGCACCGTCGTGAAGAAGATCGACCCGTCCGGCGCGCTGCTGTGGGAGCGCGTCTTCCCGATGTCGGGCTTCCGCGTCGAGGTAGGTGGCGACCAGCGTGCCGTCGTCAGCGGGTTTCCCTCCAGCGGCAGCGCCGGCGCGGCGTTCATGAAGATTGACGTAAGCGGCGGGCTGGTCTGGACCAACCTCGACGCCGACGGGCCCCTCTCGCTGCTGGCGCACGCGCACATGCTGCTGGACAGCAACGGCGGCGCATATCTGGCGGCGGGCACGATGTCGGAGATGGCCGTCTCCAAGGTGAACGCCGACGGGACCTCCGCGTGGACGCAGACCGTGCCGTTCGGATACGGCCAGGCCATCGCCCTCGGCGGGCTCGACTCGAGCGTGTACCTGGTCGGCGGCACGACCGCACGGCTCGTCCAGGCGCCGCCCACCGTACCCACGGAGCCGACCGTGCTGTCGTACTTCGACCTCACCGCCACGAGCGCCTACCTTGGGTGGAGCGACAACTCCTCCAACGAGTCCGGCTTCACGATCGAGCGGTGCGTCGGCACGGCCGCGTACTGTGGCTCCACGCCCAGTGGGTGGTCCGTGCGAGCCACGACGGGTCCGAACGTTTCGACGTTCAACGACACCACGCTCGAGCCGTCCACCACCTACAGTTGGCGCGTGAGCGCGTTCAACGCGGCCGGCACGTCGGCGCCCACGAACGTCCTGTCGCTGACGACCCTGCCCGCGCCCGTCGTCACGGCCGCCCCCTCCGGCCTCACGGCCACGGCGGCGCGGGTGAAGAACGGCGCCGAAGTTCGCCTCGGCTGGCTCGACAACGCCACCAACGAGACGGGGTACGTCGTGGAGCGGTGCACGGGCAGCGCCTGCACGGCGTTCACGCCTCTGGCAGCGCTGCCGGCCGGCACCACGCGGTTCACGGACCGCGCGGTGTCGCGACGCACGGCGTATCGCTACCGGGTGATGGCCACCGGTCCCAATGGCAACTCGGCCTACTCCAACGTCGCCGGCGTGACCACGCCGTGAACCTTCCCCGGCGCAGCGGGCCCACCGCTGCGCCGGGCCAGATCCTGATTCGCCCGGCCCGGATCAGGACGACGCGTCCGCCCGCGCCAGGCGGTCGAGCGACTGGACGTCGAGAACTTCGACACGCGCGCGGTGCAGGCTGACGTACCCGCGCGCCTCGAAGCCCTCGAGCAGGCGGCTGACCACCTCGCGGGCGCTCGCCAGCTCTTCGGCCAGCTGCTGGTGCGTCGCATGAACCACCGGCGCATGCTCGACCAGGAGCGCAGCCAGGCGGCTGTCCAGCCGGCGCGCGACCAGCTCCTCGAGCAGCGCCATGAAACCAGCCAGCCGACCGGCCAGCGAGCTGAACAGCAACTCGCGAAAAGGCTCGCAGGCCACGACCGCCTCGTGCACACTCGCACCGGCAAGGACGACGCCGCGCGCCTGGCTGTCGACGATGCCCCTCGCCGGGTAGGGAGCCTTGCCCAGGAAGCAGCTCGTGGCAATCACACAGAGTTCGCCCGGGTAGAGGCGGTACAGGAGGATCTCCTGGCCGGTCGCCAGGGGCTTGACGACGCGGACGGCGCCCGATCCGAGCAGGGCGAGGTCGTGACATGGGTCGCCGACGTCGAACACGATCGCGCCCGGCTCAGCCTGCCACGGCCTTGCGCTGGCCGCCAGCCGGAGGCGCCATGCTTCTGGCAGACTGCGGAGCAGGGGAACGGACTCGACGGTCGAGGCGAAGGAAGACGAGTTGGCCATCGCCGGGAACGTAGCCAACTGCATGCCACGGCCCCGTCCCCCGCCCGAGCTGTGCCCACGCGCCGCCCCGCGGGCCTCTACCCGTCGCCGATGCGCGCGTTCCCGCCGCCGAAGGCCGCGTCTCGTTTCGATCTTCGAAAGCGCTTACGGCCCCTCGGCACTCCTCCCCGTACCACGGCACGAGGCGACAGAGTGATCATCGCCGCGGCCGCGGCGCCGGCCCGACGGCAGATCGCGCCCGGTGTGATCGATACCACTCCACGGTCTGCGCTATCCCGCTCGGGATCGGCGTGGCGGACACGTGGAACGCTCTTTCGATCCGGGACGAATCCACGACGCTGAACTGGGGCCTCGTTCCCAGCACGCGACCCGCCTCTTCCACCATCTCCCCCTGGGTCCAGGCGGGGGCGTGCGGCGCGATCCAGACGCGGCCCGGCGCCGAGTCCTGCGTGCCCAGGAGCGCCGCTGCGCGTCCCACGTCCTCGATGTAGGCGAACGAGTGCGGCAACGCGGCAGAGCCGGTGAGCTGAGCCTTCTTGCCGGCAACGAGGTAGCCGAAGACTCTCTCGCCCAGGGCCGAGTCGAGCACGCCAGGCCCGTAGTAGTCGCTGGAGCTGCACGACTCGAACGTGCGACCTCCTGGTTCGTAGGCTAGGGTGCGACCTCGATCGGGCGCCGCCGAGCTTCCCCTCCATCAGCCGAGCTTCCCGTCCGTCAGGCACGGTTCGGGTTTGGAATATCAGCCCCTCGTCGAACTGACGAGCAATCGCGTCGTGGCGGTCGAGGACCGCACCCTGATCGGTGGCGATGCGTGTCGCTCGCCAGCTGACGCTGAGCACGGCCTGACGCGTAATGACGACGGTTCGTCGACTGGCACGCCGCTCTCCGCGTCCTTCAGGATCCCGACGATCTGCGTCTCGCTGAACTTCGACTTCCGCATGACCGTTCCTTGCCGGAGCAGTCCACCCGCAACTGTTCAGTGACCAGGGGAGCTTACGACACCACTCGACGAGGGCCCGTCCACGACGTCGTTGGGGAGGGGCGGAGGGCAGCTCATCATCCCCGAGTCATACAGCCGTTTGCTGATTGAAGAGCTTTGAAGGATCTGGTCGCGCAGGCAGCGGCGTGCGCTCAGGCGGGTCGCGCCAGCCACCGCGCGACCCGCGCGACATTCGGCTCGCGGTCGAGGCCGTGGATCGTCTCGAGGATCTGGTCGAGGCGGCGCGGCGACAGCCCCGACTGCGGCATCAGTGCGCGATACTTGGCCTCCACGTCGCTCCACGCGATGCCGCGGGGTGCCGAGCCACGCGGCGCGTCCACCGTCTGCGTGAACCGCTCGCCGGAGGTGGTGACGAGGGTCACGGTACCGCCCCAGTTCCAGCGGTAGTTCACCGGCGGAGGGGCCGGATCGGCCTCGACCAGATCCATCAACCGTTGCACGACGGGGTCGGCGATCTTCGCGCCGGTCGCGTGGACCCACGTGAAGTCTCTGTCCGCAACCGCGGATGCGACGAAATAAGGCAGGCTGTGAATGGCCTCGACGAGATCCTTCGGCCGTCGGCTGCCGACCACCGCACGGCCCTGACCGCTGACCAGGATCTTCGCCACGGCACCCGCGGGCACGTTCGCCTGGCGGGCCGCCGCGACGGCGGCTTCGAGCGTGCCGGAGAACGGGTGCGCGCCCGGCCACAGCTTGATGGCCAGGAAGTCGACGATCTGCCACGAGCGGCCCAGGTCGGCCGTCAGCCGCGAGGCCGCCGACGCCCCCCCGCCGAACACGTCGACGAATCCGCCCCGCGTGGCCAGCATGTCGTCGTTCACCGTATAGCCGCGTGCGGCCACTCGCGCCGCCTCGACGCCAGCGAAGGCAGCGTTGGCGCCCATGTATTCCCGGGCCCAGCTGTTCGTGCCAGTGGCAAGGCCACCGACCGTCGTGGCGACGATGCCCAGGGCCTGCGCCGTCTGCTCGGCGGAGAGCCCCAGCAGCCGCGCCGATGCTCCCGCGCTCGCAAACGCCACCACCTGCGACGCGTGCAGGCCGGCGGGTCCCCCGGTGCGGGCGGCGCCTATCCTGCCGCCCGCCTCGTAGCCGACTACCATGGCCACCAACAGATCCCTGCCGCTGACGCCAGCGCGCTCGCCAAGGGCCAGGCCTGCGGCCGCGAGCGCGGTCCCGTAGTGCGCCGTGTTCCGGATGTCACTGTCGTCCGACGCGGCGGCATCGCTGAGGCCCGCATTCACTCGTGCCGCGAGTGCGGCTGGGAGCCGCATGGCGTCGAACCATACCTGGCACTCGGCGCGGCCGCCCTGCTCCTTGGCCAGGTCGCGCAGAATTCGCGCGGACTCGATTCCGGTGCCGACCGCCGCACTGGCACACGTGCTGGCCAGGATCATCTTGGCGTGCTCGACGGCCTGGGCAGGCAGGTCGCCGTACCCCGTGTGCGTCAGCAGGCGAGCCAGCGCCAGGGTGGCATTCATCCCCTCGGAAGCCGGCGGTGCGCCCGCCTGCGCCGAGGCCAGAGCCCGCGCCGTGTCCGCGAAAGTCCAGGCGCCGGCGGTGGCGGCGAGGCCACGCAGCAGCGCGCGACGTCCCAGGGCGTGAGCGCCGCCATCCCGGCCGGCGTGACGGCGTTGCTGCGTCACGTCCATGGCCGTCCGTCCCCTGAGCGCGTCACGACCGAGCATTCGCCTCATACGTTACGATATCGCTCCACAGCCGCCTTGACGTCGCGCAGTGATCCGCCGCGGCGAGGCTGGCTACGTTTCCGGCGCTCTCTCTGACGTGGGCCCCCTCCACTGACTCCTTCCGTCCCGCGTAGATCTT
This sequence comes from uncultured bacterium, assembly GCA_963923455.1. Classification (GTDB taxonomy): domain Bacteria; phylum Acidobacteriota; class Vicinamibacteria; order Vicinamibacterales; family UBA2999; genus CAWULT01. The sequence goes on along the minus strand of CAWULT010000011.1, from coordinate 33,530 downwards.
GCCCTTCTGATCGATGACAGCGTGGTAGCCGACGTCTGCCCACGTGTTCGTCACGACGTGATGGCGCCGGATCTTCTGGAACGTCTCGAGAGCCATCGGGGGTTGGCAGTGATGAATCACGAGCCGAGTCACGGCGCCACGCGGTTTCATCTGGGCCCTCCATGGGCTGACAAGGACGCCCTCCGCCCGTGGCAGCCGCCACGGGAACGGCCCTGAGAGGGCCGACGGCCGATCCTACACGGAGCTGACCGCTTTGACATTCCCGTTTCGCGAACCGGTCACGTTCGGCCGCAAAGGTGTGCGCGTCTCGTATAACCGGCGCCGCCCAGCGACGCAGGTCCATTCGAGCCGGAGCACCGCCATGACAATGGCATCTGTACGCCGCGTCGCCCGAGTACTACGTGCGGACCACCTCCCGGGATTCGTCCGCTCCGGACCGCACTTCGGCTGGCGCATCAACCGCGGGGATGCCGGCGCGCGAGCGTGGTCGCGCCGCGGCTCCCTCCTGGGCGAATGCGTTCTGCGCTCGGCACGGCGCGGCGGGCTGAGCCCGTGTGGCCGGCATCCGTCACGCGAGCGGGCGCCGGGCATGAGAGGATGGGCCCAGGAGTCGGGGCATGGCGCAGACCTGTTCGTCATCACTTCGCGGGTCGGTGATGTAGTTCCTGACCACTGTATGGGGGGCGCGTGACGTGAACGGAACCAAGGACCTAACCGTGGCGCAGCAGCTGGCCCGATTCGTCACGGCGGCCGCCGAGATGGATCTCCTGCCGAGGCATCTCGAGCTGGCCAAGATGGTCGTGGCGAGCACCGTGGCCAGCGCCGCGCGCGGCTACCGGATCGGATGTGTTCAGGCGTTTCGCGCGCTCGCGCTCGACAGCGGTGGCACTCCAGACGCGACGCTGTGGTTCGACGGCAGCAGGGTCCCCGCCGCAGCCGCGGCCGGCGTGAACAACGCCAGCAGCGACGCGCCGGGCATGGACGACACCTGCCTGCTCCTCATCGGGCACTTCGGCGGACCCGCCACGGCCGCGGCCCTCGCCACGTGGGAGTCTCTGGCGCGCACCGCCGTGACGGTGTCCGCCACCAGGGTGCTCAAGGCGATCGTCCTCGGCTACGAGGTCGGCAGCCGTCTCGACCTCGTCCTCACGCCTGGACGGATGGATCGGGGCTTCCACAGCCGCGTCACCACCGTTCAGAGCGCCGCGGTCGCCGCCGGCCTCGTCCTGGGCCTCACCGAGGCGCAGATGGCGCACGCGATCGCGCTGGCCACGTCGGACGCGGGTGGCATGGCGATCGGGGCCGACCACGCATCGGACCACCGGCCGTACCATGCGCACCAGTCCGCGTTCGAGGGGACGCGGCTTGCGCGATTGGCCCAGCTCGGTGTCACGGGACGGCCCGACGTCATGGAGGCGCCTCGCGGCTACTTCTCGGCGTTCGGAGGCCAGGACGTCTCGGACGTCACGAAGGACCTCGGCTCGCGCTGGAATCTCGTCGACTACATGGCAATCAAGCTGATTCCCGGCGCGCACCCGTTCCATGTCTTCGCCGAGGCGGCGACCGCGGCCGTGATCGAACACCATATCGATCCAGACGCGGTGGCCAGAGTCATCATCTCAGGCGAACAACTCACCGGCGTGCAGATGAGGGAGTGGATCGACATCCGGCACCCCAGAAACCTGAGCGACGCCGCTCACAGCGTCGTCTACTTCGTGGCGGCCGCCATCGCTGATGCGGCGTCCGGGGGATTCACCTGGCAGCACATGGACGCCGTGGCGATGACGGATCCGCGCATCGCCAGGCTTCAGGATCTCGTCGAGGTCGATCCCGCCCCGCCGCCGCTCACCAACCCGCGCTTCGTGCACCTCGACGGAGGGCGAGTCTCGATCGTGACGACGTCCGGCGATGTCTTCACGAAGCACGTTCACCTTCCGAGTGGCTGGGCAGGCGCCGTGCAGTGGGAGGCGGTGCGGCAGAAGTTTCGACGGCTCGTGGGCAACGCGGGCATGCCTGAGAACCAGGTCGAGCTGATTCTCCGTCGAATCGAGCGCTTCGAGAGCCTGGCGAGCCCGTCCGAGCTCACGGAGTTGCTCCGCCTTCCCAGCGGCACGTAGCCTGCGCCAGGTTCTTCGTGCACCCCGACATCGTCGGCCGAGTCCAGCAGGGCAACGGGCGACGGGCACCCTGTGAACCGGACGCGGGACCAGCGTCCATACCGAGTCGGCATCTCGTCCGGCGGCCAGCCGGGAGGCCGGCGACGCCCCCTGCGCCACCCACCTGATTCCGTGGGGTCGGGCCGCCAGGCTTTGGTGATACGTTCCGCGCGCTGCGGGGCAGGCATGGCCCTGACGCAGGCACTGAGGAGGGGCTATGCGTCGCTATCTGGTCGTGTGTGTGGTGTCTCTGGTCGGCCTCGGCGGTGCTGCCGCGCCGGTTCTGGCTCAGGCGACAGGGTCGGCGGAAGCGTCGGCCGCTGCCCACGTGAACCCGAAATGGGCCGTGCCCAGACTGGCGTCGGGCCAGCCCGACCTCGAAGGCATCTGGACGACCGACGACATGCGCGCCGTCCCGATGTCGCGTCCACCGCAGTTCGGCACGCGCCGCCACCTCACCAACGCGGAGTTCGCCGAACGCGCGCGCGAGCGCGCAAAGGCCCGCGAGGTCGATGACGCGCGCACGGGAACCTTCCGCAACGAGGAAGGTACGCGCGACTTCGGGTACACCTCGATGGTGATCGACCCGCCCGACGGGCGTGTCCCGGCCGTCACGGCCGAGGCCCGCACACGCCTGGCGCCCCGCGGCACGAGTGGTGTGGGTCCGTTCAACGGCATCGACGACTTCAGCCTCTGGGACCGCTGCATCACGCGCGGCCTCGTGGGCTCGTGGCTGCCAGTGGTTTACGGCAACGGCACGCGCATCATGCAGACGGCCGACTCGGTGATCCTCGTCCACGAGATGGTGCACGAGGCGCGCGTCATCCCGCTCGATGGACGGCCGCACGTCGGCGGCGCGATCCGGCAGCTGATGGGCGATTCCCGCGGCCACTGGGACGGCAACACACTCGTCATCGAGACGACCAACTTCGGCGATCGCACCTCGGCCCCTGGCGCGGGCGGCATCCGGCACAGCGACGCACTGAAGATCACCGAGCGGATCACCCGCATCGATCCCGAGATGCTGGAGTTCGAGGCGCGCATCGACGACCCGAAGACCTACTCGGCGCCGTGGACGTTCCGGATGACGCTGACGCATCAGCCCGGCTACCAGATGTACGAATACGGCTGCCACGAAGGCAACCATTCCGTCGCCAACTCGCTGAGCGGCGAACGCGTCTACGAACAGCAGGCCGCCGAGAACGCGAAGAAGGGGCTGCCGCCGCCCGAGCGCGTGTTCGAGAAGGTCAACGGCGACGATCGGGGGCGGTGACATGACGCGACGCATTCTTGCCGCTGCCCTGGCGCTGCTTGGCAGCGCCGCCCCGTCCTTCGCCGATACCATCACGCTGTTCTCGTCGGTCGCCATCCGCACGGTCGTCGAAGACGTGGCGCAGCGATTCGAGCGCGAGACGGGTCACAAGGTGGCGGCCACCTTCGGCCTGGCGGCAGCGCTCAAGGACCGCGTGGAAAAGGGCGACGCCTACGACGTCGCCATCCTGACGCCGGCGCAGATCGACAACCTCATCGCGCAGGGCAAGGCCGCGAAGGCGTCGCGCGTCGTGATCGCGCGCACGGGCCTGGGCTTCATGGTGCGTGCCGCTGCGCCGAAGCTCGACGTCTCCACGATCGACGCCTTCAAGCGCACGCTGCTCGAGGCGCAGTCGCTGACCTACGCGCCGGCCGGCGCCAGCGGCGTCGCCTTCCAGGCCACCCTGAAGCAGCTCGGCCTCGCGGACGCCGTGGCTGCCAAGACCAAGACGCCCGCGCAGGGCCAGGACATGAACGCCACGGTGACGAGCGGCGCCGTGCAGATGGCCGTGCTGCCCGTCAGCGAGATCCTGCCCGTGCCTGGCGCGGCCCTCGGCGGAGTCTTCCCCGCCGCAGCGCAGACCTACATCGTGATGGCCGGCGCGACGTCGAACACCGCGTCCGACGCGGCCCGCGCGTTCCTGGCCAGGCTGATGGCGCCGTCGAGCGACGCGGTCGTGACGGCCAGGGGCATGGAGCGCGTGAAGCCGTAACAACGCCGTTCTTCGACGGAGTCGAACCGAGGTGCTCCGGCGAGAAGCCGGAAGCCGCTCGACGGGGAGAGAGAGGTCTGAAATGAGGCGGGTGTCAGCGAGGCTTCTGACGGCGGTACCAGCAACGGCCGTCGTCGTCGCGATGTGGGTGTTGGCGCCAGCGCGCGACACCGTGGTGGCCACGGCCGCCGCGCAGGCCGGCAGTTCCCTGCCCGCACGGCCGCTGCCAGTGCCGGCCTTGCATCACGTCGGCCTCAACGTGGTCGATCCGGCCCGGTCGCAGCAGTTCTACAAGACGATGTGGCCGCCGGGGCAGCTGACGACCTTCGCCGGCCTGCCGGCCTACAAGGCCGACATGCTGCTGCTGTTCACGAAGGTCAGCCGGCCCGCGCCCGGACGGTGGGACATGACGGCGCGCCGGTCGCTGCAGCAGAGCCCGCTGTGGCACATCGGCTTCGAAACACAGACGCCGACGACCGTGCTCAAGGAACGCATGACAGCCGCGAAGGCCACCGTCGTGCCGATGTTCTCGAGCGACAAAGACTCGGGGTCGCTCTGGCGCGCGGGTGAAATGGGCTACGGCCGCAACCCGATCGTCACCGCCGAGATGATGACGAAACAGCCGCCCGGCAGGCCGGAAGAGGGCGGCTACGCCTACTTCCTCGGCCCCGACCAGGAACTCGTCGAGGCCGGCGGCGGACCCGGGCAGGAAGACCTGTTCCACCACGTCCACTTCATGCACGAACAGCCATGGTGCGCGGCGCAGTGGTACATCGACCACCTCGGCTTCAAGACGCAGCAGGCGCGAAACCCGGCGACACGCGAAGTGCACGAGGTGCCGATTCCGCGGCCGTGCAACACGCCGGTGGGTCCGCCGAGCTGGCCGTCGATGCGGCAGCAGGGCACGCTGCGGAATCCGCGGGTCACGGTGACGCTCGCCGACAACCTGTTCTCGTGGTACGCGCGTGACTGCCAGCCGGGCCGGTGCGGCGCCGAGGGGGTGAAGCTCGTACCGTCGCGGGGGCAGGTGCTCGACCACGTCGGCCTGACGTATCCGGACATCGATACCCACGTGGCGCGGCTGCGCCGCGAGGGCGTGACGATCCTCGAAGGCGTCCACAGGTGGGGCGACACACGCGCCGCGATGATCGAAGACCCCGACGGCCTGGCGATCATGCTGGTCGAGCGCAAGGAGCCCTGAGATGACACGCCGTCTCGCCCCGGTCGCACTGGTACTCGCGTACCTGGCATTCGGCGCCGCGCCGGCCGCAGACGCGGCCGAGACGCGGCACTTCGATCAGGTGCACCTGGCCGCCCCTGACCCGGCCCGGGCCGTCGAGTGGTACATCCGGATGCTCGGCGCCGAACCGTGGCCCGACGACGAGCCGTTCCGCGTGAAGTCGGGCGAGACGCGCATCATCTTCCTGCGCTCGGCGGCCGCAAAGCCGAGCCTCGGCGGGGTGGCGGATCACATCGGCTGGTCGTTCCCCGACGTGGACGCCAAGATGCGGGAGCTCCGGGCAGCCGGCGTCACGATCGTCAGCCCGGTCACTGACGTCCCAGGGCTCTACAAGGCCGGCATGATCGAGGACCCCTGGGGCACGCGAATTCAGATCGTTCAGGACCCCGAAACGCCCGGGTTCCACCACGTCCAGCTGCTCGTGCCCGATCCGGACGCGACCTACCAGTGGCTCCAGCAGTACTTCGGCGGTGAGCGCACCAGGCTCAAGGGCAGGCAGGACGCCCTGAAGTACGGCGCCGTCTGGCTGGTGGCCTCGAAGGGCACGGGCGAAGAGAGCAAGGGCCGGGCAATCGACCACATCGGCTTCGGCACGACGACACGGCCCGGGTCGCTGGCCGAACTCGGGGCGGTGCTGAAGGCCGGCGGCGTCGTCTTCAAGCAGGAGCAACACGGCATCCGTGTCGGCAGCAAGCCCGTCCAGGTGTTCATCATCCAGGGCCCCGCCGGATGCGAAATCGAAGTGCTCGAACGCTGACGGCTCCCCCACCCCCGCGGCTCAGGGGCCCAAGCCCGCGCCGTACCTCGGCGGCCGGCTCGGTGCACCTGTCACCACGACTCCACGCGCAGGCGGCAGCCCGGCCGCTGGGACTGCCCCAAGCCACCTGGCTTACCTTTCGACGGACCTACTCGTCGTGGTCACACGACAAGGGGGTGCCAGGCGAGGGCGAACGCTGTAACTGCTTGAGAGGATTGGTGCGCCCTGCACGACTCGAACGTGCGACCTCCTGGTTCGTAGGCTAGTGCAGGTGCTTGGACGCGCGGGATTTCGTGGCTGTAGCTCGGTTCACGACCCGGTCTTAGCCCCTGTTCGGGACCGGATTGTTCACTGATTGTTCACTGCGGCGTCGGCGAGCCTGCCCGGTTCGAGCGGGCCGATCTGGTCGGCCATCCCCACGTAGCGGGCCGAGTTCGGGCCCATGATCTTGTGGATGTCCTGCATCGAGAACACGATGTTCAGCGACTTCAGCTCGTGCTCCAGCACCACGAGGGCGACGTAGTTCTGGTCCGTGGAATACGAGAGGGTCAGGTGGTTCGGGTCCGCGTCCCAGATACGGCGCGCGTTCAGGATGGTGTAGGCCAGCTCGGTGCCGAGCCCACGGCCCTTCGCGTCGCGGTTGGCGCCCGCGATGGCCTCGGGCCAGTTCCTGACGTCGCGGAAGCGCGGCGTATTGTCCTTGGGGAACTGCACCGGAGCCGGCGCGGGCGACTCGCGGTCCAGGACGGGCGCGCCAGAGCCCAGCATGCCCGCCGCGATGGCGCCGCGCGACGCGATCTTGGTCGCGTCGTCGTAGGAGGATAGGAAACATTAGCGAAGGTCGACGTTGACTGAATGCCCGTTATGCGACCTGGACCGGGTGGCGCTGGGCTTCCCTCTCCCCTTCCGACAGCGCAGATGAGCACGCACTCGCACAATGGCCTCCACCCGCAGGGCGAGCCGCTCAACGGCGTGGCTGACGTCGTACAGACCGCTCCCTTCGCGGCGGTTCGACACGACCGGTCGTGACGTCCGGGTTCAGTCGACCCAGCCGTGTGTCGCGGGCGACGCGCGCGCCGGGGCGGGTGCCGGCACGTCGGTTGGGAGCTGGAGATGCTGCAGGATCCGCGCGGTGGCGGCCGACGCGTCGAGGACGGCCACGAGGCGGAGGCGGCCACCGCACCCGGGGCACGCGAGCACGTCGATGTCGAAGACGCGGCGCATCAGTGCCGACCAGCGCCAGCCGCGGCCCGGGCCTGCGCGGGTCTCGGTCTCCGGTGACGGATCGCCCGCGGGCGCGGGGCGCGGCACGACCGCCCTTCGCCACGGGGCGCGGGGCGCCAGCACGCCCTGGTCGAGCACGAGATGGACGCGCGGGCGCGGCACCAGCACGGCCAGCCGCGCCAGCAATGCCACCGGTGCGAACACGAGGTGCGTCGTGCCGTCATTCCACGGCCGCCGCAACTGGAGGGCAACATCGCCGGTAGGCGTGCGGTGCAGATGGTCGCCGGCCACGGGCGGCCGCAGGGCGTAGCGGCAGACGCGCTCGAGGCGGTCACGGTGGCCGGCCGGGATCCGCACGCCGGCGTGAAGATCGAAGCCCTCCCAGCGCGCGTGACAGGCGGGCGGCGTCGGGGCTGACGGCGCCCGCCCATCGCCCACACGCGTCGGGCGTCGCGGCTCGGCGCCCGCGCCCGTCAACCCCTGCACGGAGGCCGCGGCCCACCCGGCCAGCAGCGGCGCGGCCTCCGCGAACGGGTCGACCACGTCTTCGTCCAAGAGACCGTGGCGACGAAGCAGCCGCTGCACCGCCGGCACAATGGTCGCCAGGATTTCCGCCATGTCGGTGGCCGATGGGGCGGGCGCGGGATGGAACCGCACCTGCCCGCCGGCCGTGCGCGCGAACACCCCGTCGAGTACGAGGGCGTGGAGGTGCACATTGAGATTGAGGGCCGTTGGAGCACGGCGACACCACCGCCGCGCCCGTCGCGCACGCCGTGCTGGCGCGCCCAGGCACGCAGGTGTCGCTCGATGGCCCGATGGAGAATCCGCGCCACGGCCCGGCACAGGTCGTGGCGCCACGCCAGCAAGTACCGCAGCCGGTGTGGCAAGGTCAGGACCCATTGCCGCACCGGGACATCGGGCAGCACGTGGTCCACGAGGTGGGCCGCGCGCTCGGCCATGCGTCGGCCGCCGCAACAGGGACAGAAGCCGCGCCCTTTGCACGTGAACGCCACCAGCCGCTCGGTCCGACACGCGTCGCACCGGAACCGAGCGAAGCCGCCGGCGAGGAAGCCGCAGCGCAGGAACGCCGCAAACTCGTCGTCGACGAATCGCGGCAACCCCTGGCCGTCGCGCAGGCGCGCCGCCTCGACACGAAAGGTCTCGACGTGCTCGCGCACGACGGCGTAGAGGACGGAGGCCGCGGCTTTCGGTCCGGGAGGCGATCTACGACGGCACGGCGAGGGGCTTCCGTTCCCGCACCAGCGTCAGTGCCGTGTCCGACAGCAAGGCCACCTGGCTCACCTTGCGACGGACCTACTCGTCGTGGTCACACGACAAGGGGGTGCCAGGCGAGGGCGAACGCTGTAACTGCTTGAGAGGATTGGTGCGCCCTGCACGACTCGAACGTGCGACCTCCTGGTTCGTAGCCAGACGCTCTATCCAACTGAGCTAAGGGCGCGGGGGCTGGATTGTGGGGACACCCTGCCACCATCGGCGCAGCGTATCCAAAACACGACTATACCACAGGCTTCCAGGGGTCGACCGCCAGGCCCTCCGCACGCTACGATCCCAGCCATGAGCGAGATGCAGCGCCGAGAAGTCCCGTTGAAGCCGGGGATGATCCAGTTCCTCGAGGACACCGTCCGGAAGTACAACCTCGAGGACCAGGGCAAGGCCCTGCGCTGCCTGATCAACTACGCCCGCGAGAACCCTGACAAGGCCGACGAGATCTTCTCCGAGGTCCGCTGCCTCGATTGCTGAAACCGAGGGACGTCTACGAGTTGACGACCTGGCAGTGGCTGCCTCGCCGCCAGGACGAGGTGTTCGCGTTCTTCGCGGACGCCTTCAACCTCGAGCGAATAACGCCCCCGTTCCTCCGGTTCAGGGTGCTGACCCCGGCGCCGATCCCGATGGCGCGGGGCACGCTGATCGACTACCGCCTCCGGCTGCACGGCGTGCCGATCCGCTGGCGGACGGAGATCGCGGCCTGGGAACCGCCCGTGCGCTTCGTCGACGCCCAGCGGCGGGGTCCGTACGCCGAATGGGTGCACACCCACACGTTCGAACTGCAGGACGGGGGCACGATGGTGCGCGATGCCGTTCGCTACCGGCTGCGTGGCCCGGACGTCGCCACGCGGCTCATCGAGGGCCTGCTCGTCGGGCCCGACACGACGCGGATCTTCGAGTACCGGCACGCGGCGATGGATGAGGCCCTTGGCGTCTCCGGGCAGGGGCGCCGGGGGCCCGTGTCGATCGTCAGGAGCCGCCTATAATCGCGGAGTGAGCCACCAGGAGCACAAGGCGAAGGGACCAGCGTCGGTGGGCTGCTTCGTCCTGACCGTCAGCGACACCCGGACGCCCGACACGGACACGAGCGGCCGGGCCATCCGCGATCTGCTGGAGGGAGCCGGGCACAGGGTGACGGGACACACGATCGTCCCAGACGAGCCGGAACTGGTGACGGTCACCGTCCAGCGTTGGCTCGGCGACGCCGGCACCCGCGCCGTCATCACCACGGGCGGCACCGGCGTCTCGCGCCGCGACGGCACGTTCGAGGCGATCGATCGCCTGCTGCAGAAGCGGCTCGACGGCTTCGGCGAGATCTTCCGGTCGTTGAGCTTCACCGAGATTGGCCCGGCGGCCATGCTGAGCCGCGCGACGGCCGGAACAGTCGAAGACCGCGTGGTCTTCGCGCTGCCGGGATCGGAGCACGCCGTCCGGCTCGCGATGACGCGGCTCATCGTGCCGGAGCTGGCCCACGTCGTCCAGCAGTTGTCGAAATGATGCGACCGTTCCAGTCGACCATTCCGCTCGCCGACGCCTTCACGATCATCGACGGGGCGATCGCGCCGCTGGGGCGCATCGAGCGCGTGCCGCTCGCCGAGGCACACGGCCGCGTGCTGGCCCAGACGATCGAAGCGACGCACGACGTGCCCCCGTTCGCGCGGGGCGCCATGGACGGCTACGCCGTGCGGGCCGCCGACACCAGTGGTGCTTCCATTACCGTCCCGCGCACGCTGCGCTGCGTGGAGCAGATCTACACCGGCCAGGTGCCCACGCGAACGGTGGGCGCGGACGAGTGCGCCGAGATCGCCACGGGCGCCCCGATGCCCCCGGGCGCCGACGCCGTGGTGATGGTCGAGGAGACGGCGCCGGCCGGGCCCGGCCTGGTGCACGTGTTCGCGGCGGCGTCGCCCGGCCAGAACGTCGGCCGCCAGGGACAGGACATCACGCGGGGGCAGCAGGTGCTGCTGCGCGGGATGCGGCTCAACGCCAGCCGGGTCGGCGCGCTGGCCGCCCTCGGTGTGGCGGCAGTGGACGTCTACGCGAGGCCGCGGGTGGCGATCCTGTCCACCGGTAACGAGATCGTGCCGCCCGGACAGCCGCTCGCGCCAGGCCAGATCCACGACATCAACAGCTACACCCTGTCGGCGGTCGTCAGCGAGCACGGCGGCGTGCCGGTGACGTTCCGAACGGCCGTGGACACCATCGACGACCTGTCGCGCGCGGTCGACGAGTGTCTCGGCGAAGATCTGCTCGTCTTCTCGGGCGGCAGCTCCGTCGGCACGCGCGACCTGATCCTCGACGTGATCCGGGCCAAGGGCGAGGTACTCTTTCACGGCATCGCCGTGAAACCCGGCAAGCCCACGGCCTTCGGCCGCATCGGCGACAAGCTGGTGTTCGGCATGCCTGGCTACCCGACCTCGTGTCTGTCGAACGCCTACATCCTGCTCGTGCCGGTCCTGCGGCGCCTCGCGCACCTGCCGGACCTGGCCGTGCACACCGTGCGGATGCCCCTCGGTGCGCGGGTCGTGTCGGCGCAGGGCCGTCACCAGTTCTACACGGTGCGCATCGTCGACGGCGTGGCGATGCCTGCGTTCAAGGCGTCTGGCGACATCACCAGCATGTCCCAGGCCGACGGCTACATCGAGATCGACGCAGGCACCGACATCGTGGAGGCCGGCGCACTCGTCGACGTCGCGTTCTTCTGAGTCCGCCCTTCATTCAAGGAGGTCCCATGCGTGCAGTCCCGCTCGTCGCCACGATCTCTCTGTCGCTCGTGATGGCCGCCGCACCCGCCCGCGCGCAGTCGGACCAGGCCGATCGGGTCCGCGAGGCCGCGACCGTCCTGGGAGAGATCATGGGTGCGCCCGACAAGGCCATCCCCACGTCCGTGCTCGAACGGGCGGTGGCCGTCGCGGTGTTCCCGTCCACGGTCAAGGGCGCCTTCCTGGTGGGAGCCCAGCGAGGCCGCGGCGTGATCAGCGTGCGCGACAAGGCGCACAAGACGTGGTCGGCGCCCGCGTTCCTGACGCTGACCGGCGGCAGCTTCGGCCTGCAGATCGGCGGGCAGGCGGCCGACATCGTGCTCGTCGTCAACAACCAGCGCGGGCTCGAGAACCTGCTGCGCAACCAGTTCACGGTCGGCGGCGAGGCGTCGGCGACGGCCGGGCCCGTCGGACGAGACGCGACGGCCGCCACCGACATCCAGCTGCGAGCCGAGATCCTGAGCTACTCCCGCTCGCGGGGACTCTTCGCCGGCATCAGCCTCATGGGCGCCGCGATCAAGGAGGACCAGGACTCGAACTTCCGCTTCTACGGGTCGCGCTTCCGCAGTCGCGACATCGCGCTCGACGGCAAGGCGACGACGCCGCAGTCGCCGGAGGCCGTGGCGGCGCTGAAGGCCGCGCTCGAGAAGTACGCGAAGTAGGCGCGGGGCGCCAGCGGCCGCACGGCCCCGTCACCCGGCGACCGCCTCAGGCCCTACCGGAAGCGCTGCTGCAGCTTCTGAAGCTCGGCGTTGCCCGGACAGAGCTGCTCGAACGGCAGGTTCGTCAGCGGCATCGGGACGGTGCCCGCCTGCTCGTGCATGTCCTGGGAGCCGGCGTCGATGTACAGCAGGCCCGTGGCCACCTCGTGGCGACGCTGCGACTCCCGGATACACGCATAGGCCCGGTCGCGGTCCGTGGGGTCGTAGTCCTCGGCCACCTTCCGCAAGGTGACCCAGCTGCCGTCGTGCATCATCACGCTGCGCGCCGTCCCAGGCGCATAGTCGGTCGTGATGGCGCTGGCCGGCGGCACGAAGTCGGCCGCGACGATCTCGACGGTGTGCTCGCGCGTGTACGCGTAGCTCTTCGTCGATCCCTCGTGATCGTTGAAGGTCACGCAGGGCGAGATCACGTCGATGAAGGCGAAGCCCTTGTGCGTCAGGCCGGCCTTCAGCAGCGGCACCAGCTGGGCCTTGTCACCGGAGAAGCTGCGCGCAACGAAGGTGGCCCCGAGCGTCAGCGCCAGCAGCGCGCCGTCGATCGCCTCCATCGTGTTCGTCTCCCCCTTCTTGCTGGTGGAGCCCTTGTCGGCCGACGCCGAAAACTGCCCCTTGGTCAGGCCGTAGACGCCGTTGTTCTCGAGCACGTAGAGCAGGTTGACGTTCCGCCGTATCGCGTGTGACAGCTGGCCCAGCCCAATCGACAGGGAGTCGCCGTCGCCCGAGATGCCGATGTACATCACCTCGCCGTTGGCGGCGTTGGCACCCGTGGCCAGGGCCGGCATGCGGCCGTGGACGCCGTTGAACCCGTGGGCCTCGCGCAGGAAGTAGGCCGTCGTCTTCGACGAACAGCCGATGCCCGACATCTTGGCCACCTTGTGCGGCGGAATCGACAGGTCCCAGAACGCCTGCACGATGGCAGCCGTGATCGAGTCGTGGCCGCAGCCGGCACAGAGCGTCGTGATGGCGCCCTCGTAGTCGCGCCGCGTCAGCCCCAGCGCGTTCTTCTGCAGCGCCGGGTGGTGCACCTTGGGCTTCGGGATGAACGTCATGCCGCCTTCTCCACCTTCGCCTTGACACCCGCGATCACGTGGCTCGCGCTCAGCGGGAACCCGCCGTAGTAGCGCACCGACTCCAACTTCGCGCTGCCGACGCCCGTCTCGAGCATCAGCAGGTTCCGCAGCTGCCCATCGCGGTTCTGCTCGACGACGAAGACGACCTCGTGCTGGTCGATGAACCGCGCGACCTCGTCACCGAAGGGGAATCCGCGCACGCGCATGTAGTCGAGGGCCACGCCGTCGCGTGCGAGCCGGTCGATGGCCTCGACGCACGCGCCGTGACAGCCGCCCACCGTCAGGAGGCCCATCGTGGCGCCGGGCGTGGTGCGTACGACGGGAGCCGGCACGGCGCGGGCCGCCCGCTGGATCTTGCGGTCAATGCGGTCGAGCACCTCGCGGTATTCGGCGTCGTCCTCGGTGTAGCCGGCGAACTTGTTGTGCCCGGACCCGCGGGTGAAGTAAGCCCCCTTCGGGTGCACGCCGGGCAAGGACCTGTAGGGAATGCCGTCGCCGTCGACGTCCATGTAGCGCGCGAACGACTTGGCCTGCTCGAGCTCCTCGGCCGACAACACCTTGCCGCGGTCGGGCCGGTAGGCGTCGTCCCAGGTGAGCGCCGGCACCATCCAGTCGTTCATGCCGATGTCGAGGTCGGTCAGCAGGAATACCGGCGTCTGGAACCGCTCGGCCAAGTCGAGCGACTTCGCGGCGAACTCGAAGGCCTCCCGCGGGTCGCCCGGATACAGGCAGATGTGGCGCGTGTCTCCGTGCGAGGCGTAGGCGCACATCATCAGGTCGCCCTGCTGGGTCCGCGTTGGCATGCCCGTAGACGGCCCAGTGCGCTGCACGTCGACGAACACGGCTGGGATCTCCGTGTAGTACGCAAGGCCGATGAACTCGTTCATCAGGGAGATGCCGGGGCCAGACGTCGGCGTGAACGCCCGCGCGCCGGCCCATCCGGCCCCGATCGCGATGCCTGCGGCCGCGAGTTCGTCCTCGGCCTGGACGATGGCAAAGCGGTTCTTGCCGGTGTCGGGGTCCTTCCGGTACTTGGCGCAGAACCCGCGAAACGCCTCCATCAACGACGTCGAGGGCGTAATCGGGTACCAGGCGCCCACCGTCGCCCCCCCGAACAGGAAGCCGAGGCCAGCGGCCGTGTTGCCGTCGATCAGGATCGCGTCCTTCGTCTTGTCCATCCGCTCGAGGTGAATGGGCAGCGGGCACTGGAAATGCGCCTTCGCGTAGTCGAACCCGAGGTCGACGGCCTTCTGGTTCGAGTCCATCAGCGCCGGCTTCCTGCCGAACTTCTCCTTCAGCAGCGCGCGGATCACGTCGGTGTCGAGCCCGAGCAGGGCCGCCAGCGCCCCGGCGTAGGCGATGTTCTTCATCAGGATGCGCTCGCGGACGCCCGTGAAGGCCGCGTTGCACATCTCGGCCAGCGGCACGCCGAGATAGGTGACGTCGGACCGCTTCAGGCGATCGTCGAGCGGCCACGTCGAGTCGTACAGCAGCCAGCCACCGGACCGCACCTCGGCGACGTCGCGCGAGTAGGTGGCCGCGTTCAGCGCCACCATCAGGTCGAAGTCGGTCGTACGGGCCGCGTAGCCGTCGCCGCTGACGCGGATCTCGTACCACGTCGGCAGCCCCTGGATGTTCGATGGGAAGACGTTCTTGCCGGTGACGGGGATACCCATCCGGAAGATGGCCTGCATGATCAGGCCGTTGGCGGAGGCGGAACCGGTGCCGTTGGCAGTGGCGATCTTGAAGGCGAAGTCGTTGACGCGATTCATCAGGCTCGTTCCCCGGCGGGTCGACGTGGACCCGCCACCGATCCCGGGTGCGTCCCCGGGGTGACGACGACGGACACGGTTAGACGGCGATGGTCACGGGCGCGCCCGCGTGCGGAATCTGGACGACGAACTTGCGCATGTCCCAGGCATAGGTCGGGCAGCGCTCCGCGCAGAGGCCACAGTGCAGGCAGACGTTCTCGTCCTTCACCATGATGCGACCCGTCTGCTTCAGCTTTCCCGAGGCGAACAGCGCCTGGCCGGGCTCGAGCGCCGGCGCGTTGAGCCGCGCCTTCACCTCCGCCTCGTCACCGTTCGGCGCGATCGTCAGGCAGTCGACGGGGCAGATGTCGACGCACGCGTCACACTCGATGCAGAGCGCGTCGGTGAAGTGCGTCTGGACGTCGCAGTTCAGGCAGCGTTGCACTTCGGCGGCGGTCTGCTCGGGCGAAAAGCCGAGCTCCACCTCGGTGTGCATCGTCCTGAAACGCTCGGCCAGGTCGACGTGCACCATCTTCTGGCGCGTCGCCGGATCGTAGGCGTTGCTGTAGGCCCACTCGTGCAGGCCCATCTTCGTGCTCGTCAGGGTCATGCCATGCGGTGGCCGCTCCGTCACCGGGACGCCCTGGCAGTAGTTGTGGATCGAGATGGCAGCCTGGTGGCCCTGCTCCACGGCCCAGATGATGTTGGCCGGGCCGAACGCGGCGTCGCCGCCGAAGAACACGCCGGGGCGCGTGGACATGAACGTGGTCTTGTCGACGACCGGCATGTCCCACTTGCCGAACTCGAGACCGATGTTCCGTTCGATGAACGGAAAGGCGTTGTCCTGGCCGATCGCCAGCACGACGGTGTCGCAGGGTATGACCTCACGGCCGATCACCTCCTGCTGCAGGCGCCCGTCGACTTCGACCGACGAGAACTTCTCGAACTCCATGCCGGTCAGGACGCCGTTCTCGACGATGAAGCGGACGGGCTGCAGGTTCTCGAGGATCTCGACGTGCTCCTCCTCGGCGTCCTCGAGCTCCCACGGCGAGGCCTTGAAGTACTTCCGCGTCTTGCGCGCCACCACCTTCACCTCGGCTGCGCCGAGCCGCTTCGCGGAGCGGCAGCAGTCCATCGCCGTGTTGCCGACGCCGATGATGATGACCCGCTTGCCGACGGAGTCGACGTGGCCGAAGTGGATCGACTCGAGCCACTCGATGCCGATGAACACCTGATCGCTGTCGTGGCGGCCGGGGATGTCGAGTTCCTTGCCCTTCGGCGCGCCGCTGCCGACGAACACGGCGTCGTACTCGCCCGTGTCGAGCAGGGCCTTGAGGCTCGTGACCGGAGAGTTGTAGCGGACGTCGACGCCCATGTCGACGACGTAGCCGATCTCCGTGTCGAGCACCTCGGCGGGCAGGCGGAACGAGGGAATGTTCACCCGCATCAGGCCGCCGGGCTGCGACAGCTTTTCGAAGATCGTCACCTGATAGCCGAGCGGCATCAGGTCGTTGGCCACGGTGAGCGACGCGGGACCGGCGCCGACGAGCGCGACCTTCTTGCCGTTCTTCTGCGCCGGCGCGGCCGGCAACAGGTGCTTCACCTCGTCGCGATGGTCCGCGGCCACACGCTTCAGGCGGCAGATGGCGACGGGCTTGCCGTCGACGCGGGTGCGGCGGCACGCCGGCTCGCACGGCCGGTCGCAGGTGCGGCCGAGGATGCCCGGAAAGACGTTCGAGGCGCGGTTGACGAGGTAGGCCTCGGTGAAGCGGCCTTGCGCGATCAACCGTATGTACTCGGGAACGTTGGTGTGGGCCGGGCAGGCCCACTGGCAGTCGACGACCTTGTGGTAGTAGTCCGGGGACCCGACGTTGGTAGGCTGCATCGCCGGGCATTATAGGGCAGCCGGGCGAACAGGTAGAGCCCACAAAACGGGGGGCGTCCCGGGCCCCGCCCCCCGTCGCGTGCCAGGGCCGGTTACAGCGCGCCGTTGACCTCGGCCCAGTTGACCACGTTCCACCACGTCGTGATG
This sequence comes from uncultured bacterium, assembly GCA_963923455.1. Classification (GTDB taxonomy): domain Bacteria; phylum Acidobacteriota; class Vicinamibacteria; order Vicinamibacterales; family UBA2999; genus CAWULT01. Next base: position 16,505 of record CAWULT010000011.1, on the reverse strand, counting down.
TAGTCGGGCCGGCGGTTCTGGAACTTCAGGTAGTAGGCGTGCTCCCAGACGTCGAGGCCGAGCACGGCCTTCTTGCCGTCCATCAGCGGGTTGTCCTGGTTGGGCGTGCTCGTGATGGCCAGCTTGCCGCCGTCGGCGACCAGCCACACCCAGCCGCTGCCGAAGCGGCCGACGCCGGCCTTCGCCCACTCTTCCTTGAACTTGTCGAAGCTGCCGAACGCGGCGTTGATGCCGTCGGCCACCTTGCCGGTCGGCGCACCACCCCCATTCGGGGTCATCCACTTCCAGAACATGGTGTGGTTCCAGTGGCCGCCGCCGTTGTTGCGGACCGCCGTACGGATGTCCTCGGGCACGCTGGCCAGGTCACGCAGCAGGTCGTCCAGGCCCTTGCCGTGGAGGGCAGGGTGCTTGTCGAGCGCGGCGTTCAGGTTGGTTACGTACGCCTGATGATGCTTGCCATGATGGATCTGCATCGTCAGCGTGTCGATGTGCGGCTCGAGCGCGGCGTGGTCGTACGGGAGCTTGGGCAGTTCGTGCGCCATCTGTTCGGTCCTCCTGATCGGACGGATCGTACTCAGAAACTCAGTGAATGGACAGCATCCGGTCGAGGGCGACGCGGTTCCAGTGCTTCTGCTCCTCGGGCACGACGATCCGGTTGTGGACCCGCCCTTCCACGAGCTCCTCGAGGATCCAGAGCAGGTGGTTGGGAGACACACGGAACATCGTGGAGCACAGGCAGCCGAACTGGTCGAGCGACAACACCGTCCGGTCGGGCGCCAGATCGTGCGCGAGCCGGTTGACCAGATGCACTTCGGTTCCGACGGCCCAAATCGAGCCGACGGGGCTGTTGCTGACGGTCCTGATGATGTATTCGGTGCTGCCGGCGTCGTCGGCGGCCTGCACCACGTCCCACGGGACCTCGGGATGGACGATGACGCGAAGGCCCGGGTGCTGCGCGCGCAGGGCCTCGATCTGCCTGACGCTGAAGCGCGTGTGCACCGAGCAATGGCCCTTCCAGAGGATCAGCTTCGCGCGGCGCACCGCCTCGGGCTCGAGTCCCCCGTAGGTCTCGTTGGGATCCCACACGACCATGTCGTCGAGCGGCATGCCCATCTTGTAGGCGGTGTTGCGGCCCAGGTGCTGGTCGGGCAGGAACAGCACCTTCTCGCCCCGCTCGTAGGCCCACTTCAGCGTGGCCGCGGCGTTCGATGACGTGCACACGGTGCCGCCGCGCTCGCCGACGAACGCCTTGATGGACGCCGCGGAGTTGATGTACGTCACCGGCACGACGCCGGTGACGCCCATCTGCGTGAGATCGTCCCAGCAGTTGGCGAGCTGGTCGGGCGCGGCCATGTCGGCCATCGAGCAGCCGGCCGCCAGGTCCGGGAGGATCACCTGCTGGTGCGGCGCGCACAGCACGTCGGCACTCTCCGCCATGAAGTGGACGCCGCAGAAGACGATGAACTCGGCCTCGGGGCGGTTCGCGATCTGGCGCGCCAGCCGGAACGAATCGCCGGTGAAGTCGGCGAACTTGATGACCTCGTCGCGCTGGTAGTGGTGGCCGAGGATCACCAGCCTCGCGCCGAGCGTCTGCCGGGCCGCGGCAATCCGGGCGTCCATCTCGGCGTCGGAGAGGCCGAGGTACCTCTCCGGCAGTTCCTGCCGCTCGGAGAGCTGCTGCTTCTCGAACTCGGTCAGCAACGGGATGATCGTCGAGGGCATGGTGGCGTCAGGCCTTTGTGAAACTTTTCTCAAAGTTCGGACACGAAAAAGCCCAAACCCCACATCGCGGGCTATTGCCCCATGGAGTTTGGACCCACGGGAATTATACCGCTGCCGACGAGACCGGACCGGACCGGCCGCCCGGCGGGCGCCGGGGCAGGCTGGGCGGGCGGAACGGCGGCTTCAGTGGGCCGCGACGGCGTCGCCCGGCGCGTGGATGACGTTGTAGAAGGTGTCGCGCTCGAGCGGTTCACGGCCGGCCGCCCGGACCAGCCGCGTGAGCGCAGTGGTCGTCATGCCCTCGGGCGTGTCGGACCCCGCCATGTGGTAGATCTTCTCTTCCTGAACCGTCCCGTCCAGGTCGTCCACGCCGAACCACAGCGCGGTCTGCGCCAGATCCACCCCGGTGGCGATCCAGAACGCCTTGATGTGCGGCACGTTGTCCAGCATCAGCCTCGACACGGCGTGCACCTTCAGCGTGTCGGTGCCGCTCGGCGCCGGCAGCTTCTGCATCCGGTTGTTGTCCGGATGGAACGCCAGCGGGATGAAGGCCTGGAAACCACCCGTCAGGTCCTGCTGCGCGCGCGTGCGCAGCATGTGGTCGACGCGCTCTTCGATCGTCTCGATGTGGCCATACAGCATCGTGACGTTCGTCTTCATGCCCATCGTGTGGGCAAGGCCGTGAATCGACAGGTAGCGATCCGCGTCGGCCTTGTCCGGCGAAATCTTCCGGCGTGCCCGCGGTGCGAAGATCTCCGCCCCTCCGCCCGGCAGCGAGTCGAGGCCCGCGTCGATGAGTTCGCGCAGCACCTGCTCGTCCGTCATGCCGTAGAGTTCGGAGAAGAACGCGATCTCGACGGCGGTGAAGCACTTCAGGTGGATCGACGGCCGGATGCGCTTCAGGCCGCGCAGCATGTCCGTGTAGTAGCTGAAGGGCAGGTCCGGGTTGAGCCCGCTGACGATGTGCACCTCGGTCAGCGGCTGGTTGGCCCGCTGGCGCAGCTTGTCGAAGATCTGCTCGAGTTCCATCGTGTAGGCCTGCGGCATGCCCGTCTCGATGCGGGAGAACGAACAGAACAGGCAGGTCTTCTCGCAGACGTTGGTCGGCTCGAGGCGCAGGTTGTAGTTGAAGTACGTGCGGGCGCCGTGCCGCCTCTCGCGCTCCCGGTTCGCCAGGTGCCCGACGGCGAGCAGGTCCTGACAATGGAACAGCCGGACGCCGTCCTCGAAGGTCAGGCGCTCGCCCGCCAGGAGTTTCTCGTCGATGCCGGCCAGTCCCGCGGCGCGAATGCGTGTTTTCACGGCAAAAACCCTCGTAAATTCTAGCGTGCTATACTCCGCCTCACAAGCGAGCCTCCCCTTCGGGCGGCCCGCCGTGACAATTCAATCGACACCGCCGGGTGAACAGGGAAGTGGGTGCGAAGCCCACGCGGTCCCGCCACTGTAAGCGGAGAGATCCGGTCACTCATGCCACTGCGCCCACCGGCGCGGGAAGGCGGACAGGGTCGTTCTCTCCTCCGCGAGCCAGGAGACCTCTCATCTGGTGTCTGTCCCTTGTTCTGGCGCGAAGGACGCCAGGGAGGAGACGATGTCTCTCGTCGCACGTCAGGTTTCGTTCTCGTACCGGCCTGTACCGGGCCGCGCCGACGCTCGCGTTCTCCGCGACGTCGATCTGACCGTCCGGTCGGGCTCGGTCACCGGCCTGCTGGGTCCCAACGGCTGCGGCAAGACGACCCTGCTCAAGCTGCTCTCCGGCGTCCTGACGCCGACCTCGGGCGCGGTCACGGTCAACGGCCGGCCAATGGCGGCCATGCCGAGGCGCGAAGCCGCACGGCAGATCGCCGTCGTCCCGCAGGAGACGCACCCCGCCTACGACTACACCGTGCTCGAGATGGTACTGATGGGGCGTCACCCGCACCTGGGCCTCTTCCAGATCGAGGGGCCGGCGGACATCGCGATCGCGCGCGAGGCGCTCGCCGCGACGAGCACGGCCCACCTGGAGTCTCGGCCGTTCCCGTCGCTGAGCGGAGGCGAGCGGCAACGGGTCGTGATCGCGAGTGCACTCGCCCAGTCGACGGATACGCTGCTGCTCGACGAGCCGACGGCATCCCTCGACCTCGGACACCAGCTCGAGATCGCCGCGCTGCTGACCCGGCTCAACCGGCAGCGCGGCGTGACGTTGTGCCTGGCCACGCACGACCTGAATCTGGCGGCCACGGTCTGCGACACGCTGGTGCTGCTCCGCGACGGCCGGGTCGTGGCCGACGGACCAACGGCCGACGTCCTCACCAGCCGGGCGGTCCGGCAGCTGTACGATGTCGACGCCGACGTCCGATTTCACGAGGCGGCTGGGCGCCTGACGGTCGTCCCCGTCGCGCACGCGCTGTGACGGGGGGCACGCCCGCCGAGTCCGCGTCGCCGGTGGCCGCGCCGCGCCCGTCCACGCTCGCGCGCGCCCGGCTCGCAACGACGCTGCTGGCGTTCGGCCTGCTGACGCTGGTGACCTGCCTGCTCGCGCCGCTCGTCGGCAGCTCGCACGTCAGCCTGGCCCGCGCGTTCGATCCCTCGATTCCGTTCGCCGACAACGTCGACGCGCAGATCTTCTTCGTGGCGCGTCTGCCCCGAGTGATCGCCGGGGCGCTGGTGGGCGCGGCGCTGGCCTCGGCGGGCGTCGTGTTCCAGGCCATCCTCCGCAACCCCCTGGCAACGCCGTTCACGCTCGGCGTCTCCGCCGGCGCGTCGCTCGGCGCGATGCTGATGATCATCCTGGGCGGCGCCCTCAGCCTCGGGCCGTGGTCGCCGGTGCCGCTCGCGAGCTTCGCGGGCGCGGCCGGGGCGGCCGCGCTGGTCTACTGGCTGGCGTCGTCGACCGGACGCCCGATGTCGGGGGCGGTTCTGCTGCTGGCCGGCGTGACGCTCAACGCGTTCTTCTCCGCGCTGATCCTGTTCGTACAGTACCTCGCCGACTTCGCCGAGGTGTACCGCGCGGCGCGGTGGCTGATGGGCGACCTCGACGTCGGGGGCTTCGGGCCGATCGTCGCGTCGCTGCCGCTCGTGCTCGTGGCATTCGGTCTGTTCGCGCTCCTGCCTGCGTCGTTGAACCTGCTGAGCGTCAGCGACGAGTCCGCCGCGGCACGCGGCGTCGACGTCGTGCGCACCCACCGTGTGGCCTTCGTCAGTGCCTCGCTGGCCACGAGCGCCGCCGTCTCACTGGCAGGTCCCATCGGCTTCATCGGCATCGTGGTGCCACACCTGGTACGCCTGCTGGTCGGCGTGGACCACCGGATCGTCCTGCCGGCGTCGGCGCTGTTCGGCGCGGCCTTCCTGGTCGCCTGCGACCTCGCGGCCCGCACGGTGCTCGCGCCGGTCGAGATTCCCGTCGGCGTCGTCACCGCGCTGCTCGGAGGCCCCTTCTTCCTATGGCTGCTCGTCAGACAGGCCTGATCGCCGTCCTGACGCTGGCCCTGCTGTCCGCCTGTTCGCAGGCGGTCCAGCCCGGAGCACCGGCCGCCACGAGGCGCCTCGTCTCGCTGGTGCCGGCAGCCACCGAGATGCTCTTCGCGATCGGCGCCGGGTCGCAGGTGGTCGGCGTGAGCAGCTACGATCGCTTCCCGCCGGAGGTGTCCTCGCTTCCGCGTGTCGGGGCCTTGCTCGACCCCGATACCGAGCGCGTGCTGTCGCTGCGCCCGACGCTGGTCATCGTCTACGCCTCTCAGGGTGAGCAGGCGGCCCGCTTCGAGGCCGCGGGCATTCGGACCTACACGTTCAAGCACGGCGGCATTTCAGCCGCGTTCAACGCGATGCGCGACCTCGGACGCGCCACCGGGCACGAGGCCGAGGCGATGGCGGCGATCGAACGCGTCACCGAACAGCTGAACGCCATCCGCCGGCGCGTGTCGGGCCGGCCGCGGCCGCGCACGCTGCTCGTGATCGGCCGCCAGCCGGGCACGCTGCAGGGCATCTACGCCAGCGGCGGCACCGGCTTCCTGCACGAGATGCTCGAGATCGCCGGCGGCGTCAACGTGTTCGCCGACGTCGAACGCGAGTCCGTCCAACCGTCGCACGAGACGCTGCTGGCCCGCGCGCCAGAGGCAATCGTCGAGCTCCAGGCGCAGGCGAGCGCCGACGAGGGACTCGAGCGACGCGTCTGGCTGCCGCTGGCGTCGATACCGGCGGTCAGGACCGGCCGCATCGCCGTCCTCTCCGGCGAGTACCTCGTCGTGGCGGGGCCGCGGCTCGCGCAGGGCACGGAGGCACTGGCCCGCGCGCTCCATCCCGGCGCCTTCGGAGGCGAGGAACCGCCCGTCAGCGCGACTGCTTCGTCACGTTGACGTAGTACAGGTCGGTCGCGGCCTCGGTCGACTCCTGGTCGGCCGGCGCCGGCGCGATCTGCCAGTCGGTCGTCGGGCGGATCGTCCTCCACTGACCGGGTCGTCCAACCTTGACCGGCATCGCGAACCCGCGCTCGTCGGCCTTCCACCGGTACGCCATCGTCCCGGCCGCCGCATCGAACACGAGCTCCAGCGTCGGAATCGACGCCCGCCGCAGGTACTGGTCGAAGACGGGGCCGAGATCCTGCCCCACCTGCGCGCTGAAGAACCGCACGACGTCCTCGGTCAGGATGTTCCGGTACTTGAAACGCTGGTAGTAGCCTCGAAGCAGCACGAACCACCGGGCGTCGTCGTCGACGATGCTGCGCAGCGTGTTGAGGAACAGCGCCCCCTTGAAGTACTGGTCCTGCGGCGGCTGCCGATGGATGCCGCGCTGCGTGATGATCGGTTCGCGGTTCAGCACCTTCGACCGGTAGCCGTTCAGGTACTTCAGCGCGTCGTCGCGGCCCCACTGGCGCTCGACGTAGAGACTCTCGAGGTAGGTGGCCCAGGCCTCGTGGATCCACATGTCCGAGACGTCGGCCGCCGACACGGCGTTGCCGAACCATTCGTGCGCGCTCTCGTGGACGACGATGAAGTCGAACCGCGGGCTGATGCCGACGCCGGTAAAATCGCGCTCGAGGTAGCCGTTCGCGAACCGGTTGCCGTAGGCCACGGCGCTCTGGTGCTCCATGCCGGCGTAGGGCACCTCGATCAGCTTGTAGCCGTCCCTCGCGAAGGGATACTCGCCGAAGTAGTGCGCGAACGCCTCGAGCATCGGCTTCGCCTGCGCGAACTGCGCGCGCGCCTTCTCGAGGTTCTCCGGCAGCACGTAGAAGTCCATCGGCATGTCGCCGAAGCGGTCCGCGAAGTGGACGTAGTGGCCGATGTTGAGCGCCACGTTGTACGAGTTGATCGGGTACCGGATGCGCCAGTCCCACCGGGTGTAACCGTCCCCGAGGTCGGTCCTGCCCTCCAGCGTGCCGTTCGAGACGTCGACGAGCTCGTTCGGTATGGCGACGCGCAGTTCCATCGACTCCACCTCGTCGCGCCACTGGTCCTTTCCGGGCCACCAGATGCTCGACCCGTCGTCCTCGCATGCCGTCGTGATCCAGTGACGGCCCTGCGGATCACGGCGAAACGCCATGCCGCCGAACCGGCCGTCCTCCTGCGGGAAGCCCGAGTAGGTGAAGTCGAGGACGTACTCACGGCCGGCGCGCAGCGTTCGCGGGAAGTCGACGTACACGGTGCCGCCCTCGCGGACGAACGTCAGGGGGACGCTGCCGAGCGCGATCCGATCCACCTGCAGCGCCGGGTGCAGTTCGAGCTGGATGCGCGTGTCGTCGGCGAGCATCCGGAAGCGGATCGCGTTGGTGCCGCTGATGAACTTGCGATCGGGATCGACCCGGACGTCGAGCCGGTACGACAGCAGGTCGTTGTTGGCGCGATACCGGCCGTATTCGCCGCGACGGACGTCGGCGGCGGTCGGAGGCCCCTGCGTGGACGGCGCCGGCGCGGCGCTCTGCGCGGCCGCGAACGCCGGGACGGCAGCGAGCCAGGCTGCCGCGGAGAGCAGGCGGATCAGGCGCACGGCCTGATCATGCCATCAGCGGGCTCGAGCCCTCGTGATGCGGCGTCCGGGCCCGCGGGAACGGGCGCCGGACGCCGCGTCGAACCAGCAGCCGGCCCGGCGAACGGGCTGGCCAGCGCCACGCTAGGACTGCGCGGGCGCGTCCATGCCGGCCCAGAGGTTCATCGTGCTGAGCTCCTCGCGGCCGCAGGCCTTCAGATAGAGGAACAGCTGCGTCCGGTAGGCGGCGCAACCCGCCAGCACCAGGTTCACGATGAAGGCGCCCTTCGTGGTGTGACGCCCGAACATCTCGAGCGGCGCCCGGAAGTCGGCGTCCGACATGCCGCCGAGCAGCGCCGCATACTCCTGGCCGTGGCCGGCGATGACGGCCAGCGTCTGTTCCAGGTTGCGGGCGTCGGCCGCCTGCGTCGACGCCGTCCAGGCATCCGGATCGAACGCACCGCTCTTGGCGGCCTTCACGAGGTTCGGCCCCATGATGCTCAGGTACCGCAGCAGTTCGATGGCGCTGCGCTGTTTCGGCGTCGGACGATAGTCGACCATCCGCGGCTCGATCTTGCTCGCCAGGTGCAGCAGGATGCGGACTTCGTTCTGCAGGGACTCGATCAGTTCGGACTGGGTCAGGACCATGATTCCTCTGGTGCGGAAACTTGTGGACGGAGACCCGGCAGGATACCACGCCGGGCCTGAACGGCCGGTCAGAAGCTGGCGAGCGCCTCGGCCTCGTCGTCGAAGATGTCGAAGACCGTCACGAGCTTGGTCAGCACGAGCAGGTCGTCCAGGCGCTTGGTCAGGTTCAGCAGCTTCAAGGTGCCGCCGTGGCGCGACATCGTCACGTGTGCATGCACGAGCTGCCCCAACCCGGTGCTGTCGACCTGCCCCACCCCTGCGAGATCGAACAACACCTTTCGGCGTTCAGACTGCAGCAGGCTGTAGACCTTGTCCTTCAGCACGTCGACCCCGGCATGCAGCGTGATGTCGCCTGAAATGGCGACGATCGTGACCTCACCGGCCTGTCGTTCTTCGAGTGTCATCCGCGTCCCTCTCGATCAGGAATCCGATCGGTTGTCCTGGTACCGAAATACGAGCGCCGTGATGTCATCGGCCTGCGAGGCTCCGGCCGAGAACTGGTTCACGGCTGACAGCAACCGGTCGAGCACGGCCTCGGCTCGCTCTCCGTGGCAGTGCCCGACCGCCGCGAGCAGCCGGTCGCGCCCGAACTCTTCGTTGCCCGTGTCCCGAGCCTCGGTCACTCCGTCGCTGACCACGACGACCACATCGCCGTGGGCGAGCGCCACATCCTCGCACTCGTACGAGGCCCCGGGCAACAGCCCCAGCACCGGCCCGCCTGTCTCGAGCCAGCGCACGCCGTCGCGTCCCACGACGAGCGGCGGCTCCTGCCCGGCGTTGCAGTAGCTGAAGCGGCCGTCCGGCGAGACGACGCCGTAGCACATCGTCGCGAATCGGGCCTCGACGGCCCGGCGCAGCAGCGCCTTGTTGATGCGCACCATCGTGTCGGCCGCATCCGTGCTCACGGGCGCCTGGGCGCCGAAGTGGCTCTGCACGACCGCGGCCAGCAGCGCCGCCGGCGGCCCCTTGCCCGCCACGTCCCCGAGCGCGAAGCCGAAGAGCGACTCGCCGACATCCATGTAGTCGAAGAAGTCGCCTCCCACGGTTCGGCACGGGACCGACACCGCCGCGAGGTCGCCTGACGCGTGCTCGTGCCGAGGCTCGGGCAGCAGCGAGCGCTGAATCTCGGCCGCGATACGCAGGTCGCGGTCCGTCCGCGCCTTCTCGGCCGACTCGGCGTACAGCCGCGCGCTCTCGATCGCGAGCGCCGCCTGGGTTGCGAACGCCTCGAGCGAGGCCGCCGTCGCATCCGACACCATGGTGCTGCGCTCGCGGCCGTCGAGATAGAGCACGCCGATCACCTGCGTCGCAGCGCTCGACGAGGCTGGCGCCGTGACGCGCAACGGCACGCACTGCACGTGCCGGATACCCACCGCGATCGTGCCGCCGTGCGCATCGGCAAGGCTGCCGTCCAGCAGGTCGGCCACGATGCGGCCACGGTTGGTCGAGAACACCTCCTTCGGGATCTTCTCGCTGGTCGAGAACGACGTGCCCGACAGCGTGATGCCTCCCCTGCCGCGAGCCGTCTTGAACTCGAGTCGTCCCGTGTTGTCGGCGAGCATCACGAAGCCTCGCTCGGCTCTCGTGACCTCGATGGCCGAGTCGATGACGAGCGTCAGCACCTCGTCGAGCACGCGCCCCGAACCGAGGGCCCGCAGACCGTTGAGCACCGCCGCCATCTGGCGGAAGTCGCCAACCTCCGAGGTGGAGCTCCGCAGCGCGGATCGGTCCCCGACCGAGAACAGGAGCTCGACGCCGCCGCTGCGACCGAGCCGAATCCGGTCTCCGCTGGCCAGCGTGTGCTCGGTGATCTGCTCGCCGTTGACGAACGTGCCGAACCTGGACCCGCAGTCCCGGATCCGATACGTGTCCCCTTCCTGAGCGATCTCGGCATGCTCGCGCGACACGTCCGGGTTGCTGACCTGCAGATCGGCGGTCGTCCTGCGTCCGATCATGAAGCGCGGCTGTTCGATCCTGACGACGCGCTGGCCCTGGCCGTCGGACACGCGCAGTTCTGGTGCTTCCATACGCCGCTCAGCTCGGCTTCGCCTTCAGCACGCCGACCTGAATCAGCACGCCGGTGAAATCGTATATGCGCCGCTCGTGCACGATGGCGCCGTCTTTGATTCTGTAGAGGAAGACCATCGGGATGCTCACGCGCCGCCCCGTCGGCGGCATGGCCATGAAGCCTCCAAGGTCCGTGCCCGCCACGTGCACGAACAGCGCCGCCTGGTTGCCGTCGATCAACAGATCGTCCCGCTCCACGCGCATGTCCGTGAACGCGCGAAAGTACGTGTTGTACACCGACTCGATCGCGTCACGGCCCTTCACCGCGCCGCCGGCGATCGGGCTCTCGACCACGCCATCCTCCGAATGGTCGGCGGCCAACGCATGCGCATCCAGCCGGTCCCACGCGACCTGTCTCCGGGCGAACATCGCTTCGATGTCGTGTCTGGTCATGCGTGCACCTCGCGTCTCGAAGAAGGAAGGGGGTCTGGCGGCTACCGGGCAGAGGGATTATACGGGCGGGCGGCGCTCACCGCCGCACGGAAACCGGGCAGTCGGGATGACATCGCGCGACGACTGGGCGAAGCACCTGCCGCCTCACCGCACGGCGCCCCACCCGAACAGCCGCGAGCGCCGGGTCGTGGATCCCGAACTGGACGTGGTGCGCGTGTATCGACGTGCGGGCGACCGAGCCGGCTACCGGTCCCGCGCCTTGTCGGCGAACCAGCGGAACGCCGCACCGAAGTTCGCAGCGGGGGCGCGGTACTCGATCGGTGTGATCATCCGCATCAGGTCGCCGTGGCTAGGCGCGCCGTACGGCGCCTGCCCGAAAGCCAGGTTGTCGGCTGGCGTGAACAGCTTGATGCGGGGCGACTCGCCGAACACGGTCACGACGTAGCGCAGGTTCAGGCCGTCGCGCTCTTCAGTGGTGGACGATGCGGCTAGCCGGCGCCGGACCCGCTGCATGTCTATGGGCAGCTTGCCGACGTCGATCGACGGGACGCCGTGCGCCGCGGCGGCAACGGGCGGCGCATCCTGGGCCAGGACATGCAGGGGCAACGCCGCCAGCGAGGCCACGGCGGCCAGCGCAACGCAGCAGAGCCGCACGACCAAGTGCCCCATGCTCTCCATGCCCATTCAGACGCCCAGTCTACGCGATTGGCCGTCCGGCCCGCTCAGCGCGGGTCAGCCCTCCTGGCCGTCCTTCCACTCCTCGTACCAGGCCATCTGGATCGCCTCGAGCTTCGGCTCGTTCGAAGCCTTGGGGTCGTCGTCGAAGCCGTCGAGCCCCATCACTCTCTCGCGGAGATCCGTGAACCGGACCGTCAGCGGGTCCACGTCCGGAAAGCGCTCGTAGAGAGAGATGCCGATGTCCTCGGCGTCGGTCCACTTCATGGCCGGGCTCCCGCCTCGACCTTGGTGTCCTCGTCGGGCTGGGTGCTCTTGCCGAGCTGGATGCCGCCGCCCTCCTGCACGTAGTTACGGGTGTACAGCGGGAATTCGACCACGACGTCGCCCTTGATCACGGCCTGGCAGCCCAGCCGCGAATTCGTCCGCAGGTCCCACGCGGTGTCGAGCCGGTCGGCCTCGCTGTCCTCCATCTCGCTGAGGTTCTGCATGCCTTCCTTCACGAACAGGTGGCAGGTCGTGCAGGCGCAACTGCCGCCGCAGGCGTGCTCGAGCGGAATGCCGTGGTTCATCGCGACGTCGAGGAACGACTCTGGCAGGCCGTGATGCTGGTACTCGAGCTTGCCGTGCTCGAACTCGACGACGGTTTCCTTGCCGTCCTTGATGAACGTCACCTTGGGCATGTCTCTCGCTGACCCCGCTATACGTCCGTGATGTTCTTGCCGGCGAGCGCGGCGCGCACGCTGCGGTTCATCTGCACCTCGGCCAGATGCTGAGTCGCCCGGTTGAGCGCCTCGGTCTGCGCCAGGATGCGTTCGCGGTCGGTGCCCGCAATCGCCTCCTTCAGGTCCCGCAGGGCCCGTTCGATCTGCGCGCGCTCGCCTGGCTTCAACTCCTCGGCCGCGAGCCGGTCGAAGCCGGACTGCCGCAGCGACTTCTCGGTCGCGTGCACGACCGACTCCGCCTCGTTGCGCGCTTCGATGAGCAGGCGCGCCTCGAAGTCGGCCTCGGCGTGCTCGAACGACTCGATGAGCATCCGCTCGACCTCCTGGTCGGTCAGGCCGTACGACGGTTTCACCTCGACCGTCTGCGCCACACCGGTGCGCAGTTCGCTCGCGCCGACGCTGAGGATGCCGTTCGCGTCGATCTGGAAGCGCACCTCGATGCGCGGCAGACCGGCCGGCATCGGTGGAATCCCCCGCAGCCGGAACCGGGCCAGCGAGCGGCAATCCGACGCGAGCTCGCGCTCGCCCTGCAGCACGTGGATGTCGACGCCGGTCTGATTGTCGACGCCGGTCGTGAACATCTCGCGACCGCTCGCCGGGATCGTCGAGTTGCGCAGGATGATCTTGGACACCACCCCGCCCATCGTCTCGATGCCGAGGGACAGCGGCGTCACGTCGAGCAGCAGCATCTCGCGCCGGCCGCTGACCAGGATGTCGGCCTGCACGGCCGCGCCGAGCGCCACCACCTCGTCGGGATTGAGATCGCTGTGCGGCGTCCGGCCGAACAGCTCCTCCACCATCCGGCGCACGAGCGGGGTGCGCGTCGACCCGCCGACCAGCACGACCTCGTCGATGTCGCGGGGCTCGAGCCCGGCGTCGGCGAGCGCCTGTCGCACGGGGCCAAGCGTCCGCTCGACGAGCGGACGGACCATCGTCTCGAACTCCGCCCGGGTGATGCGGCGGCGATAACCCGAAGGCAGCACGGGCGACCCGTCGATCCGAATCTCCGTTTCGTCGGCGTCGGACAGGTCCCACTTCGCCTGGATCACGGCCTTGCGGACCGTCTGGACGAGATCCGACGGCGGTTGCGGCGGCAGGTCGTCGAGCACCTGCTGCATCAGCAGCAGGTCGATGTCGTCGCCGCCCAGATGCGTGTCGCCGTTGGTGGCCAGCACCTGGAACACGCCGTCCTCGACCTTGAGGATGGAGATGTCGAACGTGCCCCCGCCGAGGTCGTAGACCGCGATCGTTCCCCGGTTCTTCTTGTCGAGCCCGTAGGCCAGCGACGCCGCCGTGGGCTCGTTGATGATCCGCAGCACCTCGAGCCCGGCCAGGCGGCCCGCGTCGCGCGTCGCGGTGCGCTGTGCGTCGTTGAAGTAGGCGGGCACGGTGATCACCGCGCGGTCCACCTCGAAGTCGAACTCGCCCTGCTCGCGGAAGTACTCCTCGGCCCGGTGCTTCAGCTCGCGCAGCACGCACGCCGAGACTTCGGGCGGAGTGAACTCCCGATCGCCGACGCCGATCCGGACCACGCCGCCGGGTTCGCCGCCCACGCGGAACGGCAGCAGGCGCGCCTCGTCCCTGACGTCGTCGATGCCGCGGCCCATGAAGCGCTTGGCCGAGTAGACGGTGCGCCCTGGCTCGGTCAGCAGGCGGCGCTGCGCCTCGCGGCCGACGAACACGGTGCCGTCGTCGGCGAAGGACACGACCGACGGCACCAGGCCGTCGCCCGAGGCGTCGCGGATGACGACGGGCTGCCCGTCCTTCACCCAGGCGACCAGGCTGTTGGTGGTGCCCAGGTCGATGCCGACGACGTTACCCATGGGCCGCCGCCTCGCGCTCGATCGTCGCCAGCAGGTTGTTGATGTAGTTGCGCTCCAGCAACTGCTCGCGCAGCGCGTCGAGGATCTCCTTGCGCTCGGCCTCGTCGCCGGTGCGCCGGTCCCAGCGTTCGCTGAGCGCGTGCATCCGCTGCTCGTGCGCCTGGCGCCGGGCCTCGATCGGGGCCTTCGCCGACTCGAGGCGCGGGCGCAACCGTTCCGCCGGGGTCCCCGCCTCGCGCAGTTCGCGAATCGCGTCGAGCTCCTCGTTCAGCTCGAACACCTCTTCGAGCAGCGACGGCGGCACCTTCGACGCCCCCTCATCGGCCTTCCCCATCGGGAAGCCCTCGATCGCCAGCAGGTGCTCGGCGCGCGACACCGGATTCCGCAGCGCGCGATACGCGTCGTTCAGGTACGACGACCGCTCGAGGCTGGCGAGCCGCTCGGTGGTGGTCGCGTTGTAGTAGTAGTCCGGGTGGAACTTGCGGCTCAGGTCCCGGAACCGCCGTTCGAGCTCCTGCGGGTCGAGCAGCAGCTGGCGCGGCAACCCCAGGAACGCGAAGTAGTCGCCGTGACGGCCGAGCGCCAGGATCCGGCTGCAGCTCGGGCAGAAATGCTCGTCGACGGGCGCGCCGGCGCCGCAGGTACGGCACTCGGGCGGCTGTTCGACACGGAGGAGGATCGGGTCGGGAGTCATCGGTGCACGTGGACCGGGACGGCGCCTCAGGCGCCGAACGAACTGCCGCAGCCGCAGCTCTGCTTGGCGTTCGGGTTGTGGAACACGAAGCCCTTGGAGAGCAGCGCCGTGTCGTAGTCGAGAGTCGTGCCCTTCAGGAACAGATAGCTCTTCTTGTCCACGAAGAGCTTGGCGCCATGGCCCTCGAACACTTCGTCGCCGAAGCGCGGCTCGCGCTCCCAGCCGAAGGTGTAGCTGAGCCCGGAGCAGCCGCCGCCCTTGACGCCGACGCGGAGCCCTCCCTCGCTGATGCCCTGCTTGGCCATCAGCGACTGAATCTTCTTCGCGGCGGTCTCAGTGATCTCAATCATGATCGTTCGCGCGTCCGGCTCGTGCCGGACGCTCCCATCTCCGTCCGCCCCGGCCCACGGCCGCGGCAGGCCGTCACACCGATGGCTGCTCCGCCGGATGGCTCGAGGCGCCGGCCTTGGCCTCGTCCTGCTTCTTCTTGTAGTCGGTGATGGCCGCCTTGATGGCGTCCTCGGCCAGCACCGAGCAGTGGATCTTCACCGGCGGCAGCGACAGCTCGGCCACGATGTCGGTGTTCTTGATCGCCAGCGCCTCCTCGACCGTCTTACCCTTGAGCCACTCGGTCGCGAGACTCGAGCTGGCGATGGCCGACCCGCAGCCGAACGTCTTGAACTTCGCGTCGTCGATGACGCCCGTCTCCGGGTTCACCTTGACCTGCAGCTTCATCACGTCGCCACACTCGGGCGCGCCGACGAGCCCCGTGCCCACGTTCAGGTCCTCTTTCGGCAGCGACCCGACGTTGCGGGGATGCTCGTAGTGATCGATGACTTTGTCCGAATACGCCATTGGTGTCTCCTGCGGGACGTCGTCCCGGTCTACTGGGACGCTAGTGCGTCACCCACTGCATCTTCGACAGATCCACG
The DNA here is from genome assembly GCA_963923455.1 of uncultured bacterium. Taxonomy (GTDB): domain Bacteria; phylum Acidobacteriota; class Vicinamibacteria; order Vicinamibacterales; family UBA2999; genus CAWULT01. Next base: position 886 of record CAWULT010000011.1, on the reverse strand, counting down.
CCCTCTTTGACCATCTCGTACAGAGGCGACATCTCGCGCAGCCGCCGCACGACGCTCGTCAGCTTCTCGACGACGTAGGCCACTTCCTCCTCGGTCGTCCACCGGCCGAGGCCGAACCGGATCGACGAGTGGGCCAGGTCGTCCCCGGCGCCGAGCGCCTTGAGCACGTAGGACGGCTCGAGGCTCGCCGACGTGCAGGCCGAGCCGGACGACACGGCCACGTCGTTGATCCCCATCAGCAGCGACTCGCCCTCGACGTAGGCGAAGCTGATGTTCAGGTTGTTGGGCAGCCGGTGCTCCATGGACCCGTTGATGTAGATCTCGTCGAGGTTGCGGTGCAGCGCCTCGTTCAGCGAGTCGCGGAGCTTCCGCAGCCGCTCCGACTCGGTGGCCATCTCGGCAGCCGCGATCGCCGCCGCCTTGCCGATACCGACGATGCCCGGCACGTTCAGCGTGCCCGAACGCATGCCCCGCTCGTGGCCGCCGCCGCTGATCTGCTCGGCCAGCAGCACGCGCGGATTGCGCCGGCGCACGTAAAGCACGCCGATGCCCTTGGGGCCGTACAGCTTGTGGCCGCTGATCGACGCCAGGTCGACCTTGGACTGGGTGACGTTGAACGGCACCTTCCCCGCCGCCTGCACCGCGTCGGTGTGGAACAGGACGCCCTTCTCCTTGGCGATGGCGCCGATCTCGTCGATCGGCTGCAGCACGCCGATCTCGTTGTTGGCCGCCATGATCGAGATCAGGATCGTCTTGTCGGTGATGGCCGACCGCAGTTCGTCGAGGTCGATGCGCCCGTCCTTCTGCACGGGCAGGTAGGTCACCCGGGCGCCCTGCTTCTCGAGCTTCTTGCAGGTGTCGATCACCGCCTTGTGCTCGGTGACGC
>CAWULT010000010.1:0-68981 GCA_963923455.1 uncultured bacterium | reverse complement strand
CCGTCCCCTGCAGCACCACCCCCGCCGGGTCGCCACTCAGCTTGAAGAACCGGAACTCCCCGTCCACCCGGCTCGACTGAATCTGGCCCCACGTCCCCCACGGCGCCAACCCGCCCGTGAACGTCCCGTTCCCGATCAGATTCCCGCTGCTCTCTCCACCCCCGCCGGGCCACGACGGATCCTCGCACCGCGTTTGGTAACTCGCCTCCGCGCCACTCGTGGGTTCATACGTCACTTGCACGTCGTCCAGCCGGTAATAGCCGCCCCCCTCATTGCCGGTGTTGGCCGCGTAGAAGGAGATCGTGGCGTTGGTCCACGCCTGGGTGGCGTGCGTCCGCATCGTATATGTGGCCAGCGGCGAGCCCGCCTCCAATGTGAACGTGCACACACTCAGGTCCGCGAAATCCTGGTTATGCAGCAGGATGCTGATCCGCTTCCGCACCGTCGTGCTGTTCCCGATCTTGAACGTCGCTACCACCGGGCCCCCGGCCGGCACGGCTACCCCCGTCTCCTGAAACACCACCGCCTGCGTCCCTGTCCGGTAGAACTCGAACACCCCGTCCTGCACCCGCGACACCATGTTGCCGCCCGCCGGCAGCGCATACTGCTTCCAGCCGGTCACCCCCGTGTCGAAGCCGCCATTGGTGCTCAGCGGCACTCCGGGTTGCGTCACTGTCAGCGTTTGCCCCGCGATAGCGACCGTGCCCTGGCGTGAGCTATACCCGGTGTTCGCCGCCGCCGTCACCGTGAGGTTGCCACTCCCGGTCCCCAGCGTCCGGTTCAGGCCCAGCCACGCCGCGTCGCTTACGGCGGTCCAGGGGGCATCGGTGTAGGTCGCTGTGAGTGTCAATGTTGTCGCAGCGCCGTCCGCCGAGGGTGCCCAGGTGGTGCTGCTCAGCGTGAACGCCGCGGATCCCGCCGCTTGCGTCACCACGACCGTCTGCCCGCCGATGGTCACCGTCGCCGTCCGCGTCGCTTGACTCAGATTGGTCGCCGCCGCCGTCAGCGTGATCGTGGCGCTGCCGGATCCACTCCCCGTCCCGACCGTCAGCCAGGTCGCATCGCTGGATGCCGTCCACGGGGCATCCCCGTAGGTGGCTGTCAAGGCCACGTTGGTGCCCCCCCCCGCCGCGACCGGGCTCCAACTACTGCTGCCAAGCGAGAAGCTGTTGATCCCGCCCGCCTGCGTCACGGTCACGGTCTGCCCGCCGATGGTCACCGTCGCCGACCGGGACGACTGGCTCAGGTCTGTTGCCACGGCAGTCAACGTCAGAGTCGTATTACCTATTCTGCTGATTCGAACATTGTCGAACCACGCATCTCCCGCGATGCTTCCCAGAGCGGCATCTTCCAGAGTTAGCTGAAAGGTCTTCCGAGGGGCAAGCACCGACCCATCTTCGGCCAGTCCCCAATCGAAGGCGATTTCAAAGCTGTGCCACACGCCATCATCAATGAACGAGACTTCCGCGTCTTTGCTGCCACCAATCCATCGATTGGTGGTCTTCGGGGGATCCGCCGTGTCGTGTAGACCAATAAACCCTCCTCCCGGACTGCCATCGAGTGCTACTGTTCCTCGATAGTCAAACGACAATAGGTAGTGTCCAGGTGGGAATTCCTCTCGGCTGAAGATATCGCCTCCAAAGTCGACCTCGGAGAACGTCAGGACATGGTTAGTGGGATCAAGTGGATCGACTGCGATCTGTCCATGCGCATTACGTCCCCAGAGTCCCAGGTCAGTCTCGAAGTCATCAGACAACTGACCCGATACCTTCAGCCACTTCTGCTCGCTAACGGCCACCCACCGCACACGGCCTGATTGAGACGTTACGGTCAGACTAGCTTGTCCCCCAGTCGGACCGGGATTCCAATCCGTCCGACTCAGGGTTAAATTGTCTTCTTGGATTACCGTAAAGCTCAGTCCTGCGATAGTGATAGTTGCTTTGCGGGAAGAGCCTGCTGCCGTTGAAGCGGCCGTAATTGTCACGGCCCCGCTCCCGGTGCCGCTCGTGGGACTTACTAATATCCAGGAACTATCACTAGAAGCAGTCCACTCAGTATCAACATGCGACGCCGTGACACCGACTACCGTGCTACCTCCGGGGGATTCAACGGTCCAACTGTCTACATCTAGCGACAACACGCTCGTGCCGCGAGCTTGGGTGACCGTCACGACTTGCCCCGCAATCGTCACCCTGGCTGTGCGCACAAGAGCACTTGCCGTAGGTGCGGCGGTCAGCGTCACGGTCCCGTTTCCCGTCCCGCTTGCAGGGGTCACCGTCAGCCAACTCGCATCACTTGATGCCGACCAGGCGAGCGTCTGAGGGCTTGTCACCACCCCAACGGATGACCCGCCCCCATCGGCAGCAACACTCCAATTTGTCGGTGTCACGCTCGCTGAGCCTGACGCTTGGGTGACCGTCACGACTTGCCCCGCAATCGTCACCCTGGCTGTGCGCACAAGAGCACTTGCCGTAGGTGCGGCGGTCAGCGTCACGGTCCCGTTTCCCGTCCCGCTTGCAGGGGTCACCGTCAGCCAACTCGCATCACTTGATGCAGTCCAAGACAGTTGTGGGCCTGTTGTCAGCAACACCGAGGTGGACTCGCCGTCAGGGGGGACACTCCAACTGCTAGGCGTAAGGCTGACCCCGACTCCGTCTTGAGTAACCGTCACGGTCTTGGCTCCAAACACGACCGTGCCCACTCGGCTAGAGCCGGTATTCGGATCTACTGTGATGACAGTCTCTTGTCCGTTGCCAGTGCCGGTTCCACTTGCCGGACTGATGTGCAGCCACGACTCATTCGTCTGAGCCGACCAAGGAGACCCTTGAACTGCTGTGACGGTGACCGGATAGCTAACGCCGCTTTTTCCGGAACCGAACCAGCTCGGGGACACATTCAACAACGATCCATTCAGAACGATGGTGTGTTGATACACTACTCCCGTTGAACGATCTGACATACAACCATCTCCAGGGGTGATCGCATACCACTTACCGCAATAGTCACCTCCTGCTGAGGCTGAACCATTCCACAAGTTCCAGCCGACGCTCCAATATTTTTCTCTGTCGAGGCAGGACCACGAGCAGTTGTAGACCCTGACGACAATTACATCAGACACGCCATTCAGCAGCGGTCTCAGGTCAGGCGTCACCTGCCATGTTCGCCCATTAGATGGGCTCTGGGTGGTTATCCAACGAACACCCTGGCCGTTGACTGATATGCTTGTTTCCTCTTCGGCAATTCCAGTATCAATCCAGGCGTTCTGCATAAAGAGCGACCAACCATAATCAACCTTCACCTCCGAGTACTTGTTGATTACCTGACCATAGGCTGGCGCCGAGAAGCCGCTTATCATCAGCAGGACAGCCCAGACGGCTCTCATGAGAAAGATGACACGACGGTCATCATCGGACAACCGAATGCCACCCTGTCTCGCTAGATACTTTCTGGTGTTGACGGGCAAGAGCACAGTTACTCGATAACTTGCCCTGACGCTTGTCGAAGGAAGGCGCCAAGCAGACTGGCAGTTATTTCGGGCTGTTAGTTCTACCGTCACTTTGGCAGTCCGCTCCTTCCAGACTCAGTGGACACCATGGTCGCGAGGACGAAAAGGCATGAGCGATGAAAAGGTCGCATGACGTGCCTACTTTCGGACGCGGAGGACCTCGAACAAGCCAGCCCAGTGGGTGCCCTTCGAATTCCACGCCGGCGCAGCCATGCACAGACGTCGCTTCACTACGCGTACGCCCCCCTTGCTGAGTTTCTGTTCGAACTCGGTCGGCCGACGTCGTGACCACGTGCCGACCACTACCCGCTTTGCTGTCACCGCCTTCTTCGCGGGCAGATTGAGCACCCAAGACAGTTTGTTTCTCGGACCTGCTTCGCCGACAAGCAGCAAGAAAGTGCGGCAGGATGGGCAGGCCGCTGAGATTCGGAGAAGCCCCTCGACATCAGCGGCCAGCCTGCGCGTGGACTCCCGACTGCGTTTGACCTCGATCGCCACGCGCGCATGCGGGCGCGTACGACTCGCGAGCTTGAACGCGTCTCTGGACTTGACGTCGCGCGTGGTCAACAGAATGTCGAGTCGGTCCCCACTCCGGCGGCCCTCCGGCGGATGTCCCAACGCCGAGTACGGCACTTCGAGATAAACGCGCTGCTTCGTACCATTCTCAACCAGGCGATGTGTTGTCATGAGGCGCACCGCTTCTGCAGCGAGAGCGCCCTCCGTCAGGTCCCAATGCGGATAGAGCTCTCGCTGATACCCGAGCCAATAGGTAAGACCTTGCAGGACCGGCTCCACCCACGCAGGCATTCGGCTGGGCTCCCCCTGAACTGTCGGTCTCACCCTTCGCATGGGTAGATGGTCCCAGAATTCTTGCAGGCCTCCTATGGGCCATAAAGGCTAGTGCGTCATGACTAAGACATCAGGCTCAGGCGGCGGGTGCGGGCGGAATGCGGGTCTGGTGGGGTAACCAGAGATTGCGGTGAGAAGGGGGGCGGCCTGAGCCCCCACCCAATGACGTCTGGCGACAGGGGGGAGGGAGACGCTCTGTCGAAAATGCGGATGTTTATTTGATATTTATTAGTATTTTTAGCTCTATTGTCCTTGGAGCATATGCGGAGCAAGACTGGAGCACACGACCGCACACTCCAGCCGCACTCCGCGCACACTCCAACAGGTCTGATTCACAGATTCTGGCCAATTTGCACCGATTTCTAGTTCCCGGCTAGGTCGGGATTCCCCCTCCCCCTCCCCCTACTTCTTCCGGTAATCCGTCCGCTCCTTCTTCACGACCTCCGCCATGCACAACTGCTTTAGGAGCCCTGACACCTTAGACTCGCTGGTGGTGTTAAGGAGGGCCCGGGCATCCTTGTAGCGAAACACCTCCGGTAGGGTGTTGTACAGAGCACGGGCTTCTTCGCTGATGTATTCAAGCCCCAGCCGCACGCTGTAGCCCATCGGCTGCTCATCCTCGCCCAGTTCACGTTGGAGATACCGTGGACCCATGGGCCCACGGCCGCGCAGGGTCCCAGCTAGGACCAAGTCACCGCCAGTGGAGCGGCGCGGAGGCTCAATACCTAGACGGGCATCGGTGAGGTTGATGATATGGCTCAGCCCCGCGGCCTCCTGCAACCAGGTAAGCGGGTCCTGCTCCAAGCCGATCACTCCAGCGACCTGGTCCTTCTTGCGCCGATGGTGCAGGACGAGCACGCAGCACTTCAGGGAACGGGCCCAGATCCGAAATTTCTCAAACGCCTTCTGGTCCATCTCTGCTTCTGGAAAAAACACGCGCAGCGGGTCCACAATGACCAATGCCGGGGCGATGCGGTGCACTAGGTCGCGTACCTGAGTCGGATCCCACCCAGAAACCGTCGAGGCCTGGCCCCATTCCGGGTTGTAGGTGAAGAAGCCATCTTTCTGTCCTGGATGACCGATGTGCTCGGACAGTCGTGTCCACTGCCGCAGGAGATCGGAGGGGTCCATCTCGCCGTTCAGATACAAGACGGTTCCGGGCTTCTGGATCGGAAGCCCCAGCCACGGGGCTCCGGTCACGACACACGCCGCCAGTTGCAAGGCCAAGGGGGTCTTTCCCAAGGTGGAGTCACCCACCAGCACATTGAAGGACGACGCCATCAGAACGTCTTCAACCAGCCAAGGCGTCTCCCCTTGGCGCCTCGCAAGGGCGGTGAGGGTATCCACTGTGTAGATGCGATGGGTCCGCAGGTCAGCCCCGCTCAACGAGGGCAGATTCGATTCCGTGTTCATATCTGTTGTTCCGAGAGCGTGTCAGACGCTCGGCCGGAAAGGCGGAATGCCCTTCACCAGAAGGGCTCCGTAGAATTGCCGAAATAACGCAGGAGACCCCCTCCCAGTGGTGGACGATCTGAACGACGACACGAACGAGGCGTGGTGGCTGACCATCATTGAAAACCTTGGTCCGGATGAGCGGGCGGCACTAGACCAGGCAGAACTTCTCCTTGCGGAACTCGCAGACTGTCCGCGCCACGAATGGCTGGAAGAACTCAGGATCTTGGAGCAGTGGTATCCGATGCCCCAGAAGACGTGGCTGAGATACGCCGCGCAGTTTCGACAGGCAGCGAATGCACTGGAGGGTCGGCCACTCAAGGGGACGGCCCGGCACGTACGGGTGGAAGACTTCCTCGGAGAGGCCGCAGATACCAGACACATCCTGAAACTCAGTTTCACGGGCGTAGTAAATCCATTCGTGATTCCCCTGCCGCAGGATCTCACCGAGGCCGCGCAGGTCCTGCGTCAAGAGGCAGCGGTATGCAAATCGCAGGCGATGAAAATTAAGGGTGACCGAACCACAGGTGTCGTATTCATGCGTCAGCGGTTCGTGGAGCGAGTACTGGCACGAGCCGGACAGGTCGTCCCCTACGAGTCCGTCCGTGTACTGCTGCGAGCCATCGGCTGGGACGAGGTCACGGTGGCAGGACTCAAGATGGCACGGTCACGACGCGGGCACACGGCTCGGCCCAACTCTCGGCCCCGTCGAAAAGGACGCGTCGCGGGGCTCCCACGGAGTACCGTGCACGTAGTTCGTCGCAAGCGGCCTACCATGGCAGACCCGTCATCCAGAGACGACACCGACGAAGTTGACTCCTAGCGTCATCGGAGGCGCGTCAGAATCGACAGCCCCTCGTGAGGCCGTTGCAGGTCCTCGGTCAGCAGATGCAGGTATCGCATGGTCGTGCTCACTTCCGTGTGGCCCAGGATGAGTGACAGACGGACGATATCCCCGCCAGCCCGGAGGTAGTGCGTCGCAAAGGTGTGGCGCAAGTGGTGGAATCCATGTCGGGGCAGGCCCACCCGGCGCAGCATCGCATAGTAGGACCGCCGGGCGTTGCGGTAATGCCACATGGTCCCGGAACGGGCCGGAAACATAAAAGGACTCGGGGGCCACGCCTGGCGGTGTCGGTGCTGCCACTGCACGAGGAGTTTCCGGAGGTGGTGACTGAAGGGGACCCGTCGCTCTTTGCGGCCCTTCCCCTGGACGGTGAGTAGGAGGTGGTCCAATTCGAATGCCTGCACGGGCGCCGATAAGACCTCCTGCATCCGGCAGCCAGTATCGAGCAAGGTGGACGCCAAGGTATGCACCCGCCACTCGGCAAGGCTGACCGGGCGAAATCGGAGGAGTTGGCGAAGCTCGATGTCGCTGAATGGGCGGAGGACGGGACGGTCGACCCGCTGCAAGGCAATCCGCACGCGGTTCGGGGTGTGGCCCGTCTCGTGCGACCACTGACAGAAGGCATGCAGGGCCCGCAGCCAACAGTTACATGTGACAGGCCGGACGCCGCGTTGCCGGAGGTGCCTGACGAAATGCTCCAAGTCGGCTCGGCTAAGACTGGGCGCCCCTGACGGGGACGTCAGACTGGGCGGCTGGCTCAAGAGAAAGGCACGCCAGGCTTGGCTGTACCAGGCCAGGGTCTTGGGGCTGACGTTCTGGATGTAGGTGCGTTCGCGGAGGAAGTCGTCGAAGAGTCTGGCAAGCGTCGCCATCGGAGACAGAGGGTCCTTTCTGACCGCGTGTCTCCGACAGGTCGCCGGAACTCACTGTGTGTCTTGTAGATGGTCGGGGCGACTGGATTCGAACCAGCGACCCCCTGCGCCCAAGGCAGGTGCGCTACCAGGCTGCGCTACGCCCCGACTCTGAAAGCTCCACGGATCTTACACGCAGACGTCACCTCAGCGGTGCGATGGCCGCCGTCAACTGGTCGTGGAACCAGGAGAACTGGTCCGTGGCCCGGAACACGTGTTCCCAGATCGCCACTCCTCCCCGGGTCCACAGCACCACCACGTCCACCGTGTCGTGGGTGCGCTTGAAGATCCACCAGTACTGGCCGCCTTCCACGCTCGGCCAGAAGCACTCGCCGTAACCCGTCTCGGCGGCGTCGGCCGCCGCCCGCTCCAGCGAGGTCATCCCGGCCGCGGAGTTGCGGACGGACAGGATCGTCTCGGCGGGACCGTTCCTGAGCGTGACGACGAGGGTGTCGTGGGGTTCGATGGCGAGGGCGAGCGTCATGCGGGCGGGTCGGCCTCGCGTCGCGGCCGGCCAGGTGGCGGCTCGCAGGTGGCGGGGCAGCGCTGATGGTGGCACGGCCGGGCGGCCGCGGGCCAGTGCCGGGCGGACGCGGCCGAGCGGGCCCGGCGTGGCGGGCCCGATGGGCTACTATCCCCACGCCCGGTCGTGAGCCCGGCCTCAGGAGGAAGAGCATGCGCGCCGCCGCTTCTGCCGTTCTCGTGGTCGCATCCATCAGTGCCGTGCTCGCGCAGGGCCGTGGCGGGCCGCCGCTCGCCATTCCGCGCGCGCCGCTCGGCGACGGACCGTGGACCATCGAGGCCGCGGAGGGCGTCAGGATCCGGATGTCCGTCGTGACGAAGGGTCTCGTCAACCCGTGGAGCATGACCTGGCTGCCCGATGGCGGCCTGTTGATCACCGAGCGGCCGGGCCGCCTGCGTCTGCTGCGGAACGGCGTGCTCGATCCGGCCCCCGTCCGCGGCGTTCCGGCAGTGAAGGCGCAGCGTCTGTCGGGGTTGATGGACGTGGCGCTTCATCCACGCTTCGCCGAGAACCGCTTCGTCTACCTCACCTACAACAAGGGGCGCGAGGACGGCCTGATGGCCACGGTGCTCGCCCGCGGCCGCCTCGAGGGCATGGAACTCAAGGACGTCAAGGATCTCTTCGTCGCCGAGCCGTGGTGGGACGGCGCCGGCGGCTCCGCGTCGCGCATCGTGTTCGGGCGCGACGGCATGCTGTACATGACGACGGGGTCGGGCGGCGGCGCCAACGCGGGGCAGGGGCAGGAGAAGAACGTCCACAAAGGCAAGGTGCTCCGCCTCAGGGACGACGGCACGGTGCCGCCCGACAATCCGTTCGTCGGCCGGCCCGAGTTCAAGCCCGAGATCTACTCGTGGGGGCACCGCAACTCGCTGGCGCTCATCGTGCACCCGGTCACGGGAGAACTCTGGAACAGCGAGAACGGCCCCAATGGCGGCGACGAGATCAACATCGTCAAGGCCGGGCGCAACTACGGCTGGCCCGCGGTGAGCATGGGCCGATCCTACGAGGGGCCGTGGCAGGGGCGCTTCGAGCAGCAGGGCATGGAAGGCCCGCTCGTGTACTGGATGCCGGCCATCGCGGCGTCGGGGCTGATGGTCTACACGGGCGATCGCTTCCCGGCCTGGCGCAACAACGCGTTCGTCGGCGCCATGCGCTTCGGCGAGATTCCCAACACGGGGCACCTGCAGCGCATCGTCTTCAACGAGAAGGGCGAGGAGATGCGGCGCGAGATGCTGCTGACCGATCTGCGGCAGCGGATCCGCGACGTGCGGCAGGGGCCGGACGGCCTGGTCTACCTGCTGACGGACGAGAACCCGGGCGTCCTGCTGAAGCTCGAGCCCGCGCCGTAGCGCGCCGGAGCCGCCGCCCGGAGGCGGGCGAAGACCGTCTCTACCGAGGGAGAGTCAAGGGCCTTCGTGTAAGTTTGCCCGTGGGACGAGGCGACGATGGCACTGCTGAAGGTAGGAGTGATCTGCGCGTGCTCGGGTGCGGCGCTGCTGCTGGCCGGTCCACTCGGTACGCGTGCCGGCCTCTGGCCGTTCGTCGTGGGCTTCGCGCTGCTCGGCGCGGGCCTGCTCGACGGGCTGGCGGGGGCCTCGCTCTCGCTCATGGCCGGCTTCAAGACCGGCCGGTGGCGCGACGCCATGGTCGGCATCGCGCTCGGCCTGACCGTCGTGGCGATTCCGTCCGCGCAGGTGCTGGCGGCCGCGGGCGCGCCGCCGATCCACGACATCACGACCGATACGGCGGATCCGCCCGCGTTCGTCCAGGCGCGACCGTTGCGCCGCAACGCGGCGAATCCGTCCGACTATCCGGGCGCGGCGGTCGCCGAACAGCAGCGGCGTGCCTATCCCGACATCCAGCCCGTCACGCTGTCCATGCCGGTCGCGGCGGCGTTCGACCGCGCGCTCGCGACGGCACGCGGGCTGGGATGGAGCCTGACCGGGGCGGCGCCCGTCGAAGGCCGCATCGAGGCCGTGGACACCACGTTCTGGTTCGGCTTCGAGGACGACGTGGTGATTCGCGTCCGGCCCGTGGACGGCGGGTCGCGCATCGACGTCCGGTCGACGTCGCGTGTCGGCGTCGGGGACCTCGGCGCGAACGCGCGGCGCATCCGGCGCTTCCTGGCCGGGGTGCGGGCGGGGAACTAGCGGCGGCGGATCGTGCCGAGCCTGGCCGCGTCCGGCGCAGGCCGCGGTCCGGGCTGCCCGCGCGATCAGTCGCGGGGCGGCAGGCGTGCGTAGATGTCGCCGTTGCGCTGTTCGTGGGCGTCGCGGATGCGGCGGATCAGCTGCCGGTGGTCCAGCCACGACGTGGCGACGAAGCGGTTCGTCTCGCCGCGCGACCAGTTGAACTCGTACGGTCCCAGTTCCAGCAGCCGCTGCAGGCACGCGTCGGCGGCGCCGAGCGCGCGCGGCAGGTACTCGAACGAGAGTGCCGGCACCGGCCGCGACAGGCCGCGCAGGACGTCCAGTTCGCCGCCTTCCACGTCGATCTTGACGAAGGCCGGCACGCCGAACCGCGCGATCAGCGCGTCGATCGTCGTGGTCTCCACCTCGATGTGGCGATTCCATTCGACGCCGGCGAAGTCGGGCTCCTCGGCGCGCTCCTCGCGCCACTCGTGCGCCAGCGTCGAGACGGTCGGGGTGCGATCGCTCACAGAGAGCCGGGCGGTGCCTTCGGTCTCGCTCACCGCCGCCGGCAGGATCTCCACGTCGGGCGACCGGCCGAGCAGCCAGCGCAGCATCCAGACGAAATCGGGCTGCGGCTCGACGGCCACCACACGACAGCCCAGCGCGCGAAACGCCCGCACGCGGTTGCCGGCGTGGGCGCCGATGTCGAACACCAGGTCGCCCGGCTCGACGAAGGTGCCGTAGAGGGCGCGCATCCGGCGCTGGCGGAACGGAATGGCGTGGTAGGTCACCACGGAGCGCGCGAGCCCGAGGGCGCGGTCGAGACGGCTCATGCGCGAGGGGATCCCGGCGGGACGAACGCCACGACACCACTATAATCGGCAGGCACATGGGGCAACAGATGCGGCAGCCGGCGGACGTGCCAGATCCCTGGGGCACCGAGTCGGCGTGGACGCTGGCGCAGGCCGCGGCTCGTGAGGCCGAAGCGTGCGCCGCCAGCGGCCGCCATCTGGCCTTCGGACTCGACGGCCCGGCCTTGCGTGCGCTGCCGCCGGGACATCCTGACGCGCTGCTCGAGTGGGTGCCTGGCGCCGGCTGGCGCACGACGCTGCCGCCCGACGACCCGCGGACCGCGCTGGTCGACCTCTACCTGCCCATCTGCAGCGCGACGCGTGCACACCCGATCACCGTCGGGCATCTGGGGCAGAGCCTGGACGGCTTCATCGCGACGATGTCCGGCGACTCGCAGTACGTGACGGGCGAGGAGAACATCCTGCACCTGCACCGGCTGCGGGCGCTCTGCGATGCCGTCGTGGTGGGTCCCGGCACCGTTGCGTTCGACGACCCACTGCTGACGACCCGGCAGGTGAGCGGCCCGAACCCGCTGCGGGTGGTGCTCGACCCGGGCCGGCGGTTGTCGCCCACCTACCGGGTGTTCCAGGACGCCGGCGTGCCGACGCTCTACGTCTGCCCGCGGTCGAGCCTGGTGCCTGGCGAAACGTCGTTCGGCACGGCCACGGTCGTCGGACTGGGCGACGGGCCGTCCGGACTGGACCTCGTCGAACTGCTCGCGCTGCTGCGCGCGCGCGGGTGCGCGCGCGTGTTCGTGGAAGGAGGCGGCGTCACGGTGTCCGCCTTCCTGGAGGCGAACCTGCTGACCCGGCTGCAGGTGGCGATTGCCCCCTTCGTGATCGGCGAGGGCCGCCCGGCCATCCGCCTGCCGGGGCCGCTGGCCCTGCGCGACTGCATCCGCCCGCGTCACCGCGTGTTCCGCATGGGCACCGACGTGCTGTTCGACTGCGATCTCACGGCCAGCGCGAGCACGCCCGCCAGCCCGTCCGTCACGCCGCCCGTCACGCGCATCATCTGACGCGCGGCACTCTGGCTTTCGGGGTCGCGCACGATCCGCGGCGGGGCGCGGCCGGTGCTCGTGGCGGACAGCCGCGCCTCGCTCGCGCTACTCGCGCGGCCAGGCCGCCAGGTCCTGGTGCCCGACGCGGAGGCGCGAGCGTCCGGCGTCGATGTCCGCGATGCGCCGGTCGCGCCACGCGTCGATGCGCGCCGCATCGTCCGGGGCGATCTCGCGCGCCGCGCCGGCCCAGCCGTCGATGAGCGGTCGCTGCAGGTCGGCCGCACCCGGGTCGAGCACCCAGTCGCTCGGCTCCACCTGCACGTCGAAGCCCGCCCGCTCGAAGCATGCCCGCGCCACGGCCGTGGCGTCCGGGCCCGCGGCGGGCCCGAAGCCCTTGTCGCCGTGCTGGTGCCGGTTCACGAGCCGCCGGACGAACTCGTCGTCCGGGTCGTGGGGATCGCAGGCGATGCGGCCGTCGTAGGTCAGCGTGAAGAGCACCGTCGCGCGCGTCGCGCGGCAGCGGGCCGCCAGCTGCTCGAGCCACGCGTCGGACACCAGGTCCAGCAGCGCGGCGCCGGTCACGAGCGTGCGTCCGGCGAAGAGGTCCGCGTCGTCGAGCGCGGCGAGGTCGGCCACGCGGGTCAGCACCTGGCAGCGGCGGCCGCGCCCATGCAGCGTGGCGCGCGTGCCGTCGGTCATGAACGACAGTCCCCGCGCCAGGCCGTGCGTCATCGTCAAGCCACTCGCTTCGTGCAGCAGCTCGGCGTCGTGGTCCACCAGCAGCCAGTGCTGATACGCGGGCAGGTGAGGCTCGAGGTAGCGCAGGTTCGAGCCGGCTCCCGCCCCGAGGTCCAGCACGGTCACCGCCTCGGGGTCCCGCGTGCGTGCCAGGTGGTCGACGACGCGCGCGGTCAGCGCGGCGGAGCGGGCCGCGTGGTCCGCCGGCTCACGCAGCATCAGCCACTCAAGTGAAAATGCCATCGCTCCCCGTTCGTGTGAGGATGTCGGCCATCCGCGACGCCGCGTCGGCCCACGTCGGCAGGTGCGCGCGCACACGGCGGGCCCCCTCCGAGAGCCGGGCGCGCAGGGCCGGGTCGCCGATCACCCGGCGCAGCGCGGCCTCGAGCGCGGCGTCGTCGCCGGGCGGCACCAGCACCCCGGCGTGCTCGCCGACGAGAGCCGCGATGGCGCCGGTCGGCGTGCTGACCACGGGCAGGCCGCGCGCCAGTGCCTCAGCCACCACCATACCGTAGCCTTCGTACAGCGTCGGCAGCACGAAGACGTCCGCGCCCGCGTAGGCGGCGGCGAGCATGGCGTCGTCGCCTTCACCCGCCATCGTGACGCGGTCGGCCAGGCCGAGCGTGGCTGTCAATTCGCGCAGGCGCTCCGCCGTCGGCGGATGCAGCGCGCCGCCCACGCAGGTCAGGCGCCACGGCAGCGCCGTCAGCCGAGACAGCGCCCGCAGCAGGCCGGCGTGTCCCTTGCGCGGTGTCAGTGACGCGACGCAGAGCAGGTGCACCGCCTCACCGCCAGACCCCGGCGCGAGGGGCGCCGGGTCGGTCCCGGGTTCGACCACCGAAATCCGATCGGGCGTCACGCCGTAGTCGGGCAGGCGGGCCGCCGTACGGTGGCTCGTCACCACGACGTGGCGCGCCGCCGCCAGTGCGGCGCGTTCGCTGGCGGCCAGTGCCTGCGCCGTGGAGGCGTCGAGCCCCGACTCCTCCGCGAGGGGATGGTGCACCAGTGCCACGATCCGCAGGCGCGCGGCCTCTGCCCGCGCCTCGTCTGGCATCGCGCCGTAGGCGAGGCCGTCGGCCAGCACAACGGCCCCGTCCGGCAGCGCCGCCAGCGCCCGGGCCGCCCCCTGCAACGCGGACGGCGTCGGACGGGGAAAACTTCCGTCCAGTTCCCGGACGGTCACCTGCCAGCCCAGCTCCCGCAGCCCGGCGACGATGCGCCGGTCGTAGCCATAGCCGCCGGTGCGCGTCGCGATCGAACCGGGCACGAGCAGGACGACGGCCGGCATGCGGAGCCCCGGGCGGCTACGACTGGCGGAGCCGGCCCTCGAAGGCCGCCGTCGCCACGTGGGATTCCGCCAGCGTGACCTTGATCGACTCGATGTGCGCGGCGTCCCCGCCCAGTTCGTCCCGCGCGATGGCCCTCGCCAGCCGGTCGAAGATCGTCCGCGCCAGGAACTCCGTGGTGGTGTTCTGGCCGCGGAAGGCTGGCTCGTCGTCCAGGTTGCGGAAGTTCAGCTCGCCGAGGATGCGGTGCAGGACCGTGGTGGCGAGCCCGATGTCGACCACGATGTTGTTGCCGTCGAGCGCGGATCGCTTGAACTCCGCGTCCACGACGTAGGTGGCGCCGTGCAGCTTCTGCGCCGGGCCGAAGACCTCGCCGCGGAAGCTGTGGGCGATCATGAAGTGGTCGCGGACGGTCACGCTGTACATGGGCGGAATCCTGTGAGGGTCAGAAGTAGCGGATGCAGTGGCAGAGCGTGTCGCGCCCGTCGGCCGTCAGCTGCGGCATCAGCGACGGCAGCGTCGCGAACGTACTCTCGCCGGTGATCAGCACGTCGAGGGCCGGGTCCTGCAGCAGCGACAGCGCCAGTTGCATGCGGCGCTGGTGGCTCCAGCGGGCGCGCTGGCCGGCGGCGACGTGGCCCACCTGCGACGACTTGATCGTCAGGCGCCGCGCGTGGAATGGGCCGCCGAGTTCCACCGGCACCGCCTGGTCGCCGTACCAGCTCAGCTCGAGGATGGTGGTCTCGAACCCGGCGAGGCGAATCGCCAGCGACAGGCCCGCGGGCGAACCGCTTGCGTGGATGACGACGTCGGCGTCACCCTCGGCGAAGTCCGGCGTGGCGAACGCCACGCCCAGGTCCCTGGCCACTTCTGCGCGCCGCGGGTTGATGTCGACGAGCCCCACCTCGCATCCGGGGATGCGGGCCGCCAGCCACGCCACGAGGCAGCCCACGGTGCCGCCGCCCACGACGCGGACGCGGTCGCCGGGCAGGATGCCCGCGTCCCACACGCCGTTGATCGCGGTCTCCATGTTGGCCGCGAGAATGGCGCGCCGGGCCGGCATGTGCTCGGGCAGCAGGTGCAGCGCGGAGGCCGGCACCACATAGCGCGTCTGGTGCGGGAACAGGACGAACACGTCGCGATCCAGCAGGTCCGCCGGGCCTTCCTCGACGCGGCCCACGCTGGAATAGCCGTACTTCACGGGGCCGGGGAAGTCGCCCTGCTGAAACGGCGCCCGCATGCGCTGGTATTCTGAGACGGGCACCCGGCCATGGAAGACGAGCGACTCGGTTCCGCGACTGATCCCGCTGTAGAGCGTGCGGACCACCACGTCTCGCGGCGTGGGGCGCGGCAGCGTCTCCTCGCGGATCTCGCCGCGTCCCGGGGCAATGGTCCAGAAGGCTCGTGCGTCGGGGGTCATCGTGCGGGGGGCTCGTCACAGCATATCGTGAGCGGCCGGTGATGGTGGCGTCGGCGGGTGGCGTTCGCGCGTCGCTGATGGCTCGTGGCGCCGCCGCGGTCGTGGCGTGCGGTGCCGCCGGCGGCGTCACGGCGGCGGCCGTTCGTCAGGCGCTGGCGCTGTCGCCGGCGTACCCGGTCAAGGTCATCGCGACGTTCGGTGCGGTGATGGTCGTGGCGCTCGCGGGTCTTGGCGCGCATCCGCACCCGCGGTTCGGGCCGGCCAACGTCGTCACGACGGTGCGGGCGGCGCTCGTCGCGCTGCTCGCCGCGCTCGCCGGCGAAGCCGTGACCGATCGGGCGGCGACGGCGGCGTTCGCGGTCGGCATGATGGCCGCCGCGTGCGACGGCCTCGACGGCCGGCTGGCCAGGCGGACGGGGTTGGCCAGCCCCTTCGGCGCGCGCTTCGACATGGAGACGGACGCGCTGCTGATCATGGTGCTGTCGGTGCTGGTGTGGCAGCTCGACAAGGCGGGCCCCTGGGTGCTGGCGTCCGGCTTGATGCGCTACGCCTTCGTCGCGGCCGGTTGGCTGTGGCCGTGGCTCGAGGCGCCGTTGCCGCGTCGGTGGCGGCGCCAGGCGGTGTGCGTGGTGCAGGTCGTCACGCTGGTGGTGCTGCTGCTGCCGACGGTCGGGCCGCGCCTCGGTGCCGTGGCGGCGGCCGCGTCGCTGGCGCTGCTCGCATGGTCGTTCGGGGTCGACGTGGCGTGGCTGTGGCGTGCGCGCCAGGCCGCGGGCCTGTCGGAAGGGTAATGGTGACGAGCTAGTGGCGGGGCACGGGGGACGGTGGGCGGTGCTGGGGCTGGCGGTCGTGGCGCTGAACGCGGCGCTGACGTTCTACGACTTCTGGCCGACGCCGATGGTGCGGTGGCAGGGTGAGGTGTCGGTGGAACTGGCGGCGGCGCTGGTGCTGCTGGGCGCCCTCGGGCGGCGGCCCGGCGGCGTGCCGGGCCGCGTGGTGGGCGGCCTGTCTGCGCTCTGGGTGCTGATGGCCGTCGGCCGCTACGTGCACGTGACCGTGATGGCGCTGTTCGGCCGCCCGATCAACATCTACTGGGACGCGCAGCACCTGGGCGCCGTGGCCGACATGATGACCGACGCCAAGCCGGCACTGCTGCTGGTGGGCATCGTCGGCGCCGTGGGGCTCGTGCTCTTCATCCTCTATCGCCTGATGCGATGGGGCTTCAGGCACGTGGCCGCAGCCGCGGCGTCTCCGGGCGAGCGGCGCGTCCTGCTGGTGCTCGCCTCGGCGGTCATCCTCCTGTACGGCGCGCAGCTCGCCGGCGCCTTCGGCGAGAACGGCCACCCGGTGAGCGAGCCCGTCAGCCGCGTCTACGCGCGGCAGGGCGGGATCTTCGTTCGCCAGGTGCTGGCGTTCGGCGGGGTCGGCGCGCTGCCGCGCCCCTCGCTCGAGTCGAGCCTGGCCGGCGTGCGCGGCGCGGACGTGCTGCTGGTGTTCATGGAGTCGTACGGCGCGGTCACCTACGACCGCGGAGAGTTTCGCGAGCCGCTCGCGCCGGCACGGACGCGGTTCGCGGCCGATGTCGCCGCGTCGGGGCGCCAGGTGGTGTCGGCGTTCGTCACCTCACCGACCTTTGGCGGGTCGTCGTGGCTCGCGCACGTGAGCCTGATGTCCGGCGTGGAGGTCCGCAACGAGGAGACCAACGCCGTGCTGATGTCACAGCGCGACCGCGACACCATCGTTGCGACGTTCGGCCGCGCCGGCTACCACGCGATGGCGGTGATGCCCGGCCTCAGCTCCGAGTGGCCCGAGGGCGCGTTCTACCGATTCGCGCGGATCAACGGCGAGCTGAGCCTGCAGTACCAGGGGCCGCAGTTCGGGTGGTGGGCCATTCCGGATCAGTACGCGATCGGGATGATCGACCGGCTCGATCCCCGGCCGGACGCCGGCCCGCGCCGGTTCGTCTTCTTCCCGACGACCAGCACGCATGCGCCGTTCGGCCCCACGGCCCCGTACCAGCCGGACTGGACGCGGCTGCTGTCGAAGGAGCCGTACGACGAGGCCGACGTCGAGCGCGCCTTCGAGCACCAGCCCGAGTGGCTGGATCTCGGCCCGTCGTACGTCAACGCCGTGGCGTATGCGCTGACCTCGTTCGGGGGCTACCTGCGCCATCAGCGCGGCCGGGATCTGGTGATGGTGCTGATCGGCGATCATCAGCCGGCGTCCGCGGTCAGCGGCGAGGGCGCCTCGTGGGACGTGCCGGTGCACATCGTCACGAACCGGCCCGAGATCGTCCAGCGGCTCGTGGCGCGCGGCTTCACGCCCGGCATGAACCCCGTGCGCGCGTCGCTCGGCCCGATGCACACGCTGACGCGGACGCTGCTCGACGTCTTCGACCCGCCCGTGTCCGTGCCTGCGACGCCGCCGGCTGCCGCGACGGCCGGGCGCTGAGGGCGACGGCCGTGACGCGTGCGGACCCTGGCCGTCCGGCTCAGGTCCCGCCGCGCGTCACCACCCGTTGCAGTCGAACTTGAACCCGCACTTCAGGCACTTGATGCACCCTTTGACCTTCGCCAGGTCCTGCGACTCGCCGCAGCGCGGGCAGGTCGTGTCGTCGGTGTCGATGTCGGTGCCGGTGGCGGGGCGGGGGAGGGGCGTCCGTGGCGTGTCCATGGCGGTGCGCCATCGAAGATACTCCGTCTGCTCGCGATTCGGATCCTTCGAGCCGATAGCCGTGGATCGAGCCGGCCGCCATGTGCCGAAGGGCTCCGCGGGAGACTAGCGACCGAAGATGACGCGCTCGCTCGTGAAGAGGGCCACCATCACCCGCAGGAAGACGGCCGCGCCGGCCACGGCCGCGGCGCCCGCCGCCAGGAAGGCCAGTGCGCCCGGGGGGTGGCCGCCGATGACGTTCGTCAGCAGCACGTACTGCCCCAGAATCGGCACGCCGTACATCCACGGCTGGTTGTCGATCGGGTAGAGCGCGCCGGCCAGCCCCAGCAGCATCGGCAGGATCATCAGGATGCCCATGTAGCTCTGGGCCTCCTTGAACGAGCGGGCCAGCGTGGCGATGCACGCCTGCAGCGCGGCGGTCAGCAGGCACAGCGGCCACATCGCCGCCAGCATGCCCAGCAGGTGCGGCGCACCGAACCGGAAGCGGAGCCCCATCTCCTCGAGGGGCACGAACAGCAGGATGGCCCCGCACAAGGTCGCCGCCAGGCTGACCATCAGCATCGCGACGAGCGCGGCGGCCAGGCACTTGCCGAGGGCGAGCGCGGTGGCCGGCACCGGGTTGAGCAGCAGGGCCTCGAGCGAGCCGCGCTCGCGCTCTCCGGCCGTCGAGTCGGTCGCGATCTGCATGGCGCCGGTGAAGGCCGAGATCAGCACCATCAGGGGAATGATGCTGAGGATGCGGCCGGCGCGCTGCTGGGCGGTGGACACCTCGACGTCGCTGAGCTCGAGCGGGGAGGCCACCGCGGGGCTGACGCCCCTCCCGATCAGGCGGAGGGCACCGATCTCGCTGCCGTACTGCATGAACAGCCGCCGCACGCGCTCCACCTGCGGGCGCGTGTCGTTGCGCGAGCCGTCGGTGACCAGCCGGATCGGCGCGGGACGCGAGGCGCGGAACCGCTCCGCGAATTCCGGCGGGATGACCGCGACGACGTATTCCGTCTCCTCGCGGACGGCGCGTTCCGGGTCTTCCGGACCCGGCACCACCTCCACGCCGGCCTGCTGGCGAAGCCACTCGACGAGCGCGGGCGCGTGTTCCGCGCCGACGATCGGGATCCGAACCTCGTCGGCCGAGCGCTGCCGATCGGCCACGCGGTTCATCAGGAAGCCGGCGATTGCGGGCCCGATGACCACGCCCAGCAGCACCGACGACATCGCGCGCCGGTCGCGGATGGCGTCGCGCAGCTCCTTGATCAGCACGACGAAGGCCTGGCGCAGCAGGACCGTCATGGCGTCTCCCGAGAATCGGGGCCGGCGAGCGCCACGAAGGCGTCCTCGAGCGACGCGTGGCCGGTCAGGGCGCGCAGGTCGTCGGCCGTGCCCTGGGCCACGACGCGGCCGTGGGCGATCACGACGATCGCGTCGCACAGGGCCGACACCTCCTGCATCACGTGGCTCGAGAAGAGCACGCAGCGGCCCTCGCCGCGCAGGCGCCGGACGATCTCCCGGACCGCGCGGGTGCTCATGACGTCGAGGCCGTTGGTCGGCTCGTCGAGCAGCACGTTCTGCGGCGCGTGCACCAGCGCGCGGGCCAGTGCCACCTTGGCGCGCTCGCCGTGCGAGAAGCCGGCGGTGCGGCGGTGCGCCAGCGCCTTCATGTCGAGCTGCTCCACGAGGCGCTCCCCGCGCCGGGCGATGGTCGCCTGGTCGAGCCCCTGCAACTGCCCGAAGTACTTGATGTGTTCCCAGGCGGTGAGCCGGGGATAGAGTCCGTTGATGTCGGGCAGCACGCCGAGCCGCGCGCGCGCCTGGAGCGGCGCGTCGAGGGCGTCGACGTCGTCCACCTGGATGCGGCCCGCGTCGGGCCGCAGCACGCCGTAGAGCATCCGCAGCGTCGTGGTCTTGCCGGCGCCGTTCGGGCCGAGCAGGCCCGTGACCTCGCCGTCGCGCGCCACGAAGCTGACGCCGTCGACGGCGGTCTTGTCGCCGAACTGCTTGCGGAGGGCGGTCGCCGTGATCACGGGGCCTCCGCGCCGCGCACCGGCGTCGGTTCGGGGCCGGCGGGCGTCAGGAAGAAGCCGGGCCGCCGGAGGGTGGACAGGCACCCGGCATCGAGGCCGTCGGCGCGCCCGCGCTCGATGAAGTCGCTGACGAGCCGCGAGCCGCACGCCGTGGCCACGACGCCGTGGCCGGTGGCCGCGGCGGTGTAGTGGACGCCGTTCCGCAGGTGCCGGACCACTTCGGCGCCCCAGGTCGGCGGCGTCACCGGGTCGAGGTCGCCCGAGAGCACCAGCGCCGGGACGTCCGAGACGACCGGCGCGTAGTAGTCGGCGCTCACCTCGCCGCGCGGCCAGAATTCGCACGCCTTCACCTGGCCGACCATCAGGTGCGCGCCGAAGACAGAGCCGCTGGTCTCCCGGGCCAGGTCCGCGGGTGTGTAGCGCCCGGCGTCCTCGCTGCAGATGACGGAGAGCTGCATGCCGAGGCTCATGTTGTCGGTGGTGGTCTCGCCCGCGAAGGCCAGGGCGAGCAGGCCCTGGAAGTCGTGGCGCTCGGCCTGCGACACGAGCGACGGCACGATCGACGAGGTCAGCGGCGAGTAGAGGGCGCCGAACAGGATGCTCGCCACCAGCCGCCCCGTGACGACGGTCTCCTCGGACGCGCCCGTGCGCGGGTGCACGACGCGCTGGCGCACGGGCTCCGCGTCGAGCCGTGCGACGAGCGTGCGGACGCGCGCGGACAGCCCGGGGAAGGCCGCGCGGCACGCGGCGTCGCCCTCGCAGTCGCGCAGCAGCGCGTCGAGCGAGCGTTGGGCGTCGCGCGCCGCGTAGAGCGGCAGCCGCATGTCCATGGGCGCGACGCCGTCGAGCACGATCGACCGCACGTGCGCACCATGCCGCCGCAGGTAGACGAGCGCCGCGCGCGTGCCGTAGGAGCCGCCGTAGAGGTTGACGCGGTCGTAGCCGAGGTGTGCGCGGACGTCGTCGAGGTCGTCCATCGCGATGTTCGTGGTGTAGAGGCGGACGTCGCCCTTCAGCCCGGCCAGGCACGTCTTGAGCTTCGCGATCTGCGCGTCGTCCGACTCGGTGAGGTCGGCCAGCGTCTCGCCGCTCGACTTGCAGTCGAGCGGGTTCGACCGGCCCGTGCCGCGCTGGTCGACCAGCACGATGTCCCGGTTGCGCTGCACCCGCCGGAACAGCACCTGGATCTGCTGGGCCAGCTGCGCGGCACCCTGTCCCGGGCCGCCGGCCAGGAAGAACACCGGGTCCGGCCTGACGTCGGCGCTGACCGATGGCAGGACGACGAGGTTCAGCGTGATCCGCCGGCCTGCGCGGGTATCGCGGTTCTCCCAGACGTCCAGGCCGCCGCAGTAGGCGTCGACGGGGCCCTCGGTGCTGGCGCAGGGGTGCAGATGGTCGAGGACCTGCGGAGCGGCCTGGCTGGCGCACCCGGCCGACGCCATCGCGATCGCCGCGCCCAACGCCGCGACGAGGGGGCGCACACGGGGGAGCAGCCGGGGGCGGGGCAACGTCCGGATGATAGCACCCGGCCTCGGGCCGTCCTGCCTGGCCCTGCTCGCCGTTTGTGGGCAAACGTGGGTAGGATACGCGGCGTGCGTACTCACCTAGCCGTTATCGTGCTGGCGGGGGCGCTGGTTTATGCCAACGCGCTGGCCGGCCCCTTTCTGTTCGACGATCAGTCCGCCGTCGTCACCAATGCGCGGATTCGCGAACTGTCGCTCGCCGCCGCGTTCGATCCGCCGCGCGAGACGCCGGTCGCCGGGCGGCCGCTCGTCCAGTTGTCGTTGGCCGCCAACTACGCGGCCGGGGGGCTCGACGTCACGGGCTATCACGTGGTCAACGTGGGGGTGCACCTGCTGGCGGCGTGCCTGCTCTACGCGCTGGTCCGGCGTACGCTCGAGCGGCGCGACGCGTCGCCCCGGCTGCGTGCCCACGCGCCCGCCGTCGCGCTCGGCTCGGCGCTCGTCTGGGTGGTGCATCCGCTGGCGACCGACGCCGTGAGCTACGTCACGCAGCGGACCGAACTCCTCATGGCGACGGCCCTGTTGCTGACGCTCTACTGCGCGCTGCGCGCGTTCGACGCGCCGGGTCGCCCGGGATGGGTGGCGGGAGCCGTGCTGGCCTGTACGGCCGGGGCGATGTCGAAGGAGACGATGGTCGTCGCGCCGGTACTGGTGCTGCTCTACGACCGCGTGTTCCTGTATCCCTCGTGGCGGCAGGCCGTCGCCGGCCGGCGCGTCCTGTACCTGGGTCTCGCGGCGAGCTGGGTGGTGCTGGGCTGGCTGATCTACACCGCCGGCCGGTCGACCGTCGGCGTCGGAGGTGTCGCGGCCGCCTGGACGTACCTCCTCAATCAGGTGGTGATCGTGGCGCGCTACCTGCGCCTCGCCGTCTGGCCCGTGGACCTCGTCCTCGACTACGGCCTGCCGCGCCCGCTGACGCCGGGCGCCGTGCTCGGGCCCGCGCTCGTCGTCGCCGCCTTCGTGGTGCTGACGCTCGTGGCGCTCTGGCGCGCGCCGCGGCTCGGGTTCCTGGGCGCCTGGGTTCTCGTCACGCTCGCTCCCACGTCGAGTGTCGTGCCGATCGCAACCGAGGTCGGCGCGGAACGCCGGATGTACCTGCCGCTGGCGGCCCTGGCGGTCCTCTTCGTCGTGGGCCTCGTCTGGGTGACGACCCGGCGTGGCACTCAGGGCGAGTCCGGTGGCGACGGCGCGCCACGCCGATCCTGGCCGCTGGCGGCCACGGTGGCTCTGGCCGCGGTGTGCGTCGGGCTCGCGGCCGGCACGGTGCTCCGCAACCGGGAGTACCAGTCGCGGCTGACGATCGCGCGCACCAGCGTCGAGCGCTGGCCGAACGGGCGCGCCCGCTTTCGCCTGGCCGACGAGCTCGTCGCCGCGGGCAGCCACACGGACGCCCTGGCGCAGTTGCAGCAGGCGGTGACGGACTATCCGCCGGCCTATTACGGGCTGGCCACCGAGATGATGGTGTCGGGCCGCCTCGACGACGCGGCCATCTACGCGCGCGAGTTCATCCGGCTCGTGCCTGAGAGTTCCGCCGTGCCGGTGGCGCGCGATCTGCTCGGGAAGGCGCTGATGCTGCAGGGCAAGCTCGCCGAGGCCGTCACGGAGTACGAACGGCTGGTGCAGCAACAGCCCGACGACGCTGGCGCGCGCGCGGCGCTGGCCGACGTGCTGCTGCGGCAGGGTCGGCTCGACGAGGCCGTCACCCGCTTCGGCGAGGCACTGCAGCGCCGGCCGGACGACCCCGAGATCCTGCAGCGCGCCGGCCTGGCGCTCGCGGCGGCGAAGCGGATGGACGAGGCCGTCGAGGCGTTCGACCGTGCAGCGGGCGCCAAGCCCGACGACATCAGGCTGTTGAACCTGCTGGGCCGCGCGCTGGCGGCCCAGGGGCGCTACGCCGACGCGGTCGGCCCGTTTCGCCGCGTGGTCGAACTGGCGCCGTCGGACATGACGGCGCGCGAGAATCTGGCCGCGATGGAGCGGTTCGCGGCCGGTCAGACGCCGGGTGCGGGCGCGGCGCGCTGAGGGCCGGCCCGGGGCGTTGCCAGCCCCATTTGGGGGGCTTCGTTGCGACCCGTCGCATTGTTGACAGGGTGTAGGGGCGGCGCGAGAATAGGGCACGACTCGATGTAGCGGTCTGGACACGAGTCGGTGCGGCCCGGTCACAAGTGGCGGGTCGTGTCACGCGGCGGCTCCCGATGCGCGTCGCCTCGTGATGGAATTCATTCGTGTGGAGGAGTGTTCGATGCGGACCAAGTTTGCTGTTGCCATCGCCGGGATCGCGCTGATGTCCCTGGCGGCGCCGATCGTGGCGCACCACTCGTTCTCGGCGGAGTTCGACGCCAACAAGCCGTTCAAGATGACTGGCACGGTGACCAAGGTCGAGTGGATGAATCCACACACCTTCTTCTACATCGACGTCAAGGATGAGAAGAGCGGCAAGGTCACGAACTGGGCGATGGAGATGGGCAGCCCGAACGGCCTGATGCGCCAGGGCTGGACGCGCAACACGATGAAGATCGGCGACGCCGTCACGGTCGAGGGCAGCCTCGCGAAGGATGGCAGCCCGACCGGCAACGCGCGCTCGGTGACGATGGCGGCCACCGGCCAGCGGTTGTTCGCGGCGTCCAGCCAGGGCGCGACCCCGTAGTCGCCGTCGGAGCCGCTGTTGAAGTCAAGCGTTCGTACCGCGCTCATCGGCGCGGCCGTCGTAGCACTCTTCTCGACGACCGTCCTCGTCACGCAGGCGCAGGAAGGGGGGGCTTCGGCCCCCCGGGCGCCGCAGGGAGCCGGTGGTCGCGGTCGCGGTCGCCAGGCTGGTCCCGCGGAGCCGACCCCCCGTCTGGCCGACGGCACGGTCAACCTGGGACGCGTGCCCGGCGAGAAGGGCACGTGGAGCGTTCCCTACATCACCAACATGGGCATGCGGCTGGTCGGGCCGGATGGTCAACTGCTGCCCGAGATCGCCAAGGCGCAGCAGGATGCTCAGGCGGCGGCCGCCGCCGCTCGCGCCGGCGGGGCAGGGCCTCGCGGGGCCGGTGGCGGGGGACGGGGTCGTGGCGGCTCGAAGTCCGAGCCCTGGGTGCCGTGGATGCCGTGGTCCGCGGCCGTCTACGACTACAACTCGGCCAACGAGTCGAAGTACGACCCGGAAGGCTACTGTCTGCCGCCCGGCGGGCCGCGCATGATGGCCACGCCGTACCAGATGGAGATCATCCAGCAGCCGGAGCACAAGCGCATCATCATGATCTTCGAGGGTGCGACGCACATCTGGCGCGAGATCTACATGGACGGCCGGAAGTTCCCCGAGGGCGACGCGCTCAACCCGACCTACCTGGGCTATTCGATCGGCCGCTGGGAAGGGGACACGCTCGTCGTCGAGAACAAGGGGTTCAACGAGAACACCTGGCTCGACTACTTCGGCCATCCGCACACCGACCAGATGCACGTCGTGGAGCGCTGGACGCGTCCGAACAAGCAGACGCTGCACTACCAGGCCACGATCACCGACCCCGGCGCCTATTCGCGGCCGTTCACCGTGGCGTGGGACGTCCCGTGGAGCCCGAACGCGGAACTGCCGGAGTACATCTGCCAGGAGAACAATCGGTACCTGAATCGTCTCGAGGACGACTTCGGTCAGCCGATCTTCGGACCGCGGCCGCAGCCGGGCGTCAAGCCTGCCGGTGCCAGCAACCGGGGCACGAGGTAGGAGGGTGTCGATGCGCGCAGTGGTTTCCAGGATGAGGCTCGTCCGGGTGCTGGCGCTGGTGGGCGCACTGGCGCTCCCTGCGGCGGCGTGGGCGCAGTTCGGCCACCCGCTCAAGGGACAGTGGAGCGGCGAGTGGGGGCCGAAGGGCAAGGCGAACCGCGTACTGCTCGACCTGCACTGGGACGGGGCGTCGATCACGGGCACGATCAACCCGGGTCCGAACGCCGCGCAGGTCAAGTCGGTTGCCATCGACTACAGCAATCCCTCGGCGTGGGGGGTCAAGCTGCAGGCGGAGGGCAAGGACGCCTCGGGCAAGGCGGTCACGATCCAGGTGGACGGCAAACTCGAGAACATCGGGGCCTACAACCGCCTGTTCCACGGCACGTGGGTCGAGGGCGGCCAGAAGGGCGAGTTCACGGTCACCCGGAACTGACCTCGGTCGGGCTGTAATCGTGACGGGCGGGTTCGGGTAGCCGGACCCGCCCGTCGTTCTTTCTCCAGCACTCGCCCGGCCGCTCCCGCGGCCAGCCCCTGACACGAGGCCGCGCTCGACGCGCGAATTCGCGCCGTTCATACCCTGAACGTGTGAGCTGATACGGCGCGAGTATTTCTGTGGTCGTGCCCCCCCGATTGAGGTACCATCCGTCGGTCGCGGGGACCGGCTGCGCGGCGCGGCCAGCGTGGCTGCGCCAGCCGGGTATCTCCTGAGGAGGCGAGGAATGCGTCTTGTAGTTCGTCTCGTACACGTGCTGGCGCTGGCGCTGCTGCTGCCAGCGGCTGCGTTCGCGCAGGGCACTTTGACCGGCACGGTCAGGGATGCCTCGGGTGCCGTGTTGCCCGGTGTGACCGTCGAAGCGGCGAGCCCCGCGTTGACGGAGAGGGTCCGATCGGTCGTCACCGACGGTTCGGGCGTGTACCGCATCATCGACCTTCTGCCTGGCACCTACACCCTGACGTTCACGCTGCCGGGCTTCAGCACGGTGAAGCGTGAGGGGATCCAACTCGGCGGCACCGCCGTGCTGACGATTCCCGTCGAACTGCGGGTTGGCGGCCTCGAAGAGACCATCACGGTCACCGGCGAGACGCCCGTCGTCGACGTGCAGAGCGTGAAGCGCGAGACGGTGCTGGCGGCCGAGGTGATTCAGGCGATCCCGGCCACGCGCACCGTGGGCTCGCTGCTCAACGCGACGCCCGGCCTGACCGTGGACAACAACGGCCTCGCGGCCACGCCCACGATGACGTTCTTCAGCGCCCGAGGTGGACAGACCAACGAGGGCCGCATGACGGTGAACGGCATGACGGTGGCCGCGGCATTCAATGGCGGCGGCGTGTCCTCGTACATCCTGGACTCGGTCAACGTCGACGAGGTGTCCGTCGTCGTGTCGGGCGGCCTGGGCGAGACCGACATCGGCGGCCCGGTGATGAATCTCGTCCCGCGTGGCGGCGGCAACCAGTTCCGCGGCCAGGCGTTCATCAACAACGCGGGCGACTGGTCGCGCGGCAGCAACCTCGACGACCGCCTGCGGTCGGTCGGCATCACGACGCCGCCCGGCATCATCGGGTCCTACGACGGCAGCATCGCCTACGGCGGCCCGATCAAGCGGGATCGGGTGTGGTTCTTCGGCAGCTACCGCAAGCTCGACACGGCGACCAACGTGGAGGGCATCGTCGCCAACGCCAATGCCTTCAACGCTTCGCGGTGGGACTGGGCGCCCGACAACAGCGTCACGACGCGGCAGCTGCAGGGCCGGACGATGTACATCGGCCGCGTCACCGCGCAGGCGACGCCGAAGAACCGCATCTCGTTCAACCACGAGTACCAGGTGCGGTGCGAAGGCGCCCCGCTGAAGGTCGAGACCGACGGGTGCCACACGCGTGAGGCGGGCTGGCTCGCCGCCGGCAACGCCACGCAGTCGCCCGAGGCCAACACGAGCTACTTCGACTTCCCGTACTACATGACGCAGGCGACCTGGACGGCCCCGATGACGAACAAGCTGCTGTTCGAGGCCGGCCTGACGCGCTTCTCCTACTACCACGCCGGCGGGCCCGGCCAGCTGCCGCCGGACGGCATCTTCGACCTGATCTCGGTGACGGAGCAGTCGACGGCGGTCAACCCCGCGACCGGCATCCGGTACGCCCCGCGCGCCAACTACGCCTACCGCGCGCTGGCCACCTACAACGACAACTACGGCAACCCGAACAACTGGCGCGCGTCGGCGGCGTACGTCACCGGCTCGCACAGCATGAAGGTGGGTTACCAGGGCAGCTGGCTGATTGCGAAGTCGAAGGTCGTGACGCCGGATTCGCTCGTGCAGTACCGCTTCAACCAGGGCGTGCCGAACGCGTACACGTTCCGCCTGCCCGACTGGCAGCTCAACGACCACACGAAGACGACGTCGCTCTACGTGCAGGACACGTGGACGCGCGGCCGCGTGACCGTGCAGGGCGCCTTGCGGTACGACCGGGCGTGGAGTTACAGCCCGGCCGACGGCAACGGCACGACGAAGACGTCGATCTTCAACCGGTCGCCGATCACCTTCTCCGAGACGCCCGGCGTCGGTGCCTACAACGACATCACGCCCCGCGTCGGCGCGGCGTGGGACGTGTTCGGCGACGGCAAGACGGCCGTGAAGTTCAACTTCGGCCACTATCTCGACGCTGCGACCAACGACAGCATCTACACGCAGAACAACCCGGCCAACAAGGCCATCCGCGCCGTGAACAACCGCGCGTGGCAGGACAACGACCGCGACTACGTGATCGACTGCGACCTGACGAATTTCGGGGCGCAGAGTCCCGCCACCGGGTCCGTGGACACGTGCGGCGCGCTGTCGGGCGACGACCTCAATTTCGGCCGCACCGCGCAGAACCTCGTGCAGGTCGACCCGAAGCTGCTGGGTGGCTGGGGCGTGCGGCAGAACGACTGGCAGTGGGGCGTCAACGTGCAGCAGCAGGTGCTGCCCCGCATCTCGGTCGAGGTGGGGTACAACCGCCGGTGGTGGACCGGGCCCAGCGCGTCCGACGGCTTCGTGACCGACGACCTCTCGCGCAGCCCCGCCGACTACGAGGCGTTCACGCTGACCGCGCCGGTGGATTCGCGCCTGCCCGGCGGCGGCGGCTACCCGATGACCTTCTACACGCAGACGCTGGCCGCCGGCCCGCGCCCGGCCAGCAACTTCATCACCCGCGAGAACGGATACGGGGACCTGACGGAGTACTGGCACGGCGTGGACTTCACGGCCAACGCGCGGCTGCGCAACGGCCTGACGCTGCAGATCGGCACGAGCACGGGCCGCAAGATCATCGACCGGTGCGACACCATCACGAAGGTGGACCAGCCGACGATTGCGGTCGGCGCCGTACTGCAGCAGTCGACGGCGTGCTACAGCAAGGAGCCGTTCCTGACGACCCTCCGGGGCCTGGCGTCGTACACGGTGCCGAAGATCGAGGTGCGGGTCAGCGGCACCTTCCGCTCTCAGCCCGGTGACGGCGCCACGGCCACCTGGATCGTGCCGAACACCGTGATCCAGTCCGCGCTCGGCCGCCTGCCGTTCGGTGCGCTGGCCGCCGGCACGACCAGCCTGGCGCTGCTCGATCTCGACCAGCGCCGCCTGTATCAGGACTTCCGGCGCAACCAGGTGGACATGCGCATCGCCAAGATCCTCCGCCTCGGCCGCCTGCGCGCGGACGTCGGCCTCGACCTCGGCAACGTGCTGAACACCAACTACGCCACGGCGTTCGACTCGACCTATCAGTACAGCGCCGGCAACACGAACCAGGGCGGCACCTGGAACAACCCGACGTCGGTGATCACGCCGCGCTTCGTGCGCCTGAACGCGACGGTCGACTTCTAGCCGGTGGTGCACGCGGGGCGGCCCGACGGGGCCGCCCGGCTTCGAGTACGAGCGGGGTGTCCGCAGGCCGCGGGCACCCCGTTCGCACGTACGGCCGCGCGCGACGCGCGCCGCCGTCAACGGAGGGGGGCGGCCAGCAGCAGCGCCAGGAGCGCGGCGCGCTCCGCGAGCCGAGACGCGTCCACGAACTCGTGTACGGCGTGCGCGCCGTCGCCCACCGAGCCCAGGCCGTCCAAGGTGGCCGTGTACTGGCTGATCGTGTTGCCGTCCGACGCGCCCCCGACGGCGGCGTCCTCGAGGTCGAGGCCCAGCGTGCGGCCCAGCTCGCGCGCCTGCTCCCACAGCGCGCGATTGCGCGGCGTGGGCTCGAGCGGCGGGTGGTTGAAGCCTCCCGTCACCTCGATCGTGGTCTGGGGCGTGTGGGGCGTGAGGCCCCGGATGGCCGCGTCGAGCCGGACGACGTCGTCCATGGACGGGGCGCGCACGTCGACCTGGGCGCGGACCTCCGGCGCCACCACGTTGGGCCGGATGCCGCCGTCGATCGTGCCGACGTTGACGCTGACGCCGCGCGCGGGATCGTTCAGGGCGAAGAGCTGCTGAATCTGGTGCGAGAGCTCGAGGATGGCGCTGGCGCCCTCGCCGGGGTTCAGCCCGGCGTGAGCCGCACGGCCGCGAATCACGATCTCGAACTCGCCGACGGCCTTCCTGGCCGTCTTCAGCTTGCCCGCCCGGCCGAAGGCCGGCTCGAGCACGAAGGCGCGAGCTGCCCGCCGGGCCAGGCGCACCAGCGTCGGCTTGGCGTCGCGGCTGCCGGTCTCCTCATCCGAGGTGATCAGGACGA
Organism: uncultured bacterium; assembly: GCA_963923455.1. Taxonomy (GTDB): domain Bacteria; phylum Acidobacteriota; class Vicinamibacteria; order Vicinamibacterales; family UBA2999; genus CAWULT01. Next base: position 38,854 of record CAWULT010000010.1, on the reverse strand, counting down.
CCGGGGTCGCCGGCGGCGCGACCCCGGCCGCCCGGAGCGCGCGGAGCGCGAATACCATCTGGACGAGTCCGCCCTTCATGTCGAACACGCCCGGGCCGCGGACCTCGTCGCCCACCGTCCCGATCGGCATCTGCTGCACCGTGCCAACCGGCCAGACCGTGTCGCAGTGGCCCACCAGCAGCTGCAGCGGCTGGCGCCGCGCGCGCACGGCAGGCCGCGCCATCAGCACGCCGCCGCTGCGACGGCCCGGGACCCGGCGAACCGTCAGGCCGGTCTCGGCGAGCGCCGAGGCGAGGTGGTCGAGCGCGCGGCCGACGGCTGCCGGGTCGTCGGTGGGCGACTCGAGCGCTGCCAGCTCCGTCAGCAGGGCGACCATGGCCGGCCGCTGGCCGTCGAGGTGCTCCCGCACCGCGGCCGCTGTCACCGGGAGAAGCCCTTGGGGAACGGGAAGGCGGCCGTCTGCCGGACCTCCGCGTAGCGGCCCGGGCTGACGTACACGAGCAGCGGCGAGGCGAACAGCAGCTCGCCGTCGTCCCGTTCCGAGGTGCGGAGCGCGCCCTCGTCGGCCGCGGCCGCGACGACTTCGCCGACAATCAGGCTGTTCGGCCCGAAGCCGTCCACGACGCTGTGCAGCCGGCACTCGAGGTGGAGCGTGCAGTCGTCGACGAGGACGCCGTCGACGACCCGCGCGGGCGAGGTGCGGAGCACGGACAGCACCGGCTTCGAGTCGTCGTCACAGCGCGGGCTGGCCGCCAGGCTGCTCGTGACCACCTGCGAGGGCCGTGGCACGCTGACCGTGAACTGCCGCTCGCGCTGGATGTTGTGATAGGTGGCGTGCCGGGGGCTGCAGACGAAGGCGTAGTAGTTCTGCCAGCCCATCGGCGTCGCCATGTGCTTGGGCGCCAGGTCGAACGTGCCGTCGGGCTGGCGGCTGCCGACGATGACGAGCGGGGAGATGGTGAAGACGCGGTCCCAGATCGGGCGGTCGACGGGCAGCGGTACCGTGCTCATCGCGAGGCCTCCACGTCGGCCAGGAAGGCCGACAGCGCGCCGGTGAAGCCGCTGGCAGCCTCGACATTGCTCAGATGGGCGACGTCGAAGGAGACGAGGCGTGCGCCGGCGGCCCGATCGCGGATGAACTCGACGCCCGCCGGCGGCGTCGCGACGTCGCGGGCGCCGGCCACGGCGAGCACGGGTGTCCGGAGGGCCGCAACGTCGTCGCGCAGGTCCGCGTCGCGCAGGGCGCCGCAGCAGCCCAGATACCCGGCGGGCGGACAGCCCGCGACCATGGCGCGGAAGCGCGCCACCGTCGCCGGTTCCCGGGTGTGGAAGTCTGGCGTGAACCAGGTGGTCATCGCCCGGTCGGCGACGGCCGCCATGCCCGGGCCCTTCACCAGGGCGATGCGTTCGCTCCACATCTCCACGCTGCCGATGCGCGCGGCGGTGTTGGCGAGCGTCAGGCTGGCCACGCGCTCGGGGGCGTGCAGGCCGAGCCACAGCGCGGTGATGCCACCGAGCGAGATGCCGCAGACGTGTGCAGCCGGCGCGCCCGCGGCGTCGAGCACGGCCAGCGCATCGCGCCCGAGCTGCGCCACGGTGTAGTCGCCCGCCGGCGCCGACGACCGCCCGTGTCCGCGCGCGTCGTAGCGGATCACACGCCACGCGCCGCTCAGGGCGGGGACCTGGGCGTCCCAGAGCGCCCGTGTCGTACCAATAGAGTTGATGAAGAGCAGGGCCGGTGCCCGCTCCGGTCCGGCCACCTCGTAGCCGATCCTGGTGCCGTCGCTCTCGGCGTAGAGATCCATCTGCCGTCCACCACGCGCGGAGCGTGGGCCTCCTGACCGTCGAACCGGGCTCGAGCCGGGTGGCCGGCTAGAGCGGGATGCCGGGTCGTTCCGACCCGGCCAGCCATGCTGCGCCTTCGGCGTACAGGCGCTCGACCGCCTCGCCGCGCAGCCCTGGCAGGTTCGGCTTCACGGGGAACCCGATGCGCGACTGGAGGTAGCCGAGATGGCGGTAGCCCTCCGGGAAGGTCGCCAGATGGGCCCGGTCGAGCGCCAGCGTCGCGGCCGGGTCCACCGGATCTATGCGGTCCTTTTCGTAGATCGGCTGCCGGCGCACGAGGCCCCAGCGGTCGCCGCGTTTCTCGAGGAAGTCGTAGAACCGGCCGGTGCAGACGACGTCGACGAGCACGCCGTCCACCGTGGCGCGCTGGTTGATGGTCATCTTCGTCTGCGCGATGGCCCGCAGGCCCGCGACGTCACAGGTGAAGCCGCCGAGGAAGTGCAGGATGCTGACGCCGGCGTTGAACCCTTCCCGGCTGACGTCGATGAACGCGCGCGCGGGCCCCTGGAACCAGGTGGCCGTCATCCAGCCGTCCTCGTGCCAGACCGTGGCGAAGCGTTCCCAGTCTCCGGCGTCACGCCAGAGCGCCCAGTTCTCGATCAGCGCCCGAATCGCCGCCCGATCCGCCGCGGATGAGTCAGTCATCCGACGATCCGGTTGCGCAGCGTGCCGATGCCGTCGACCTCGGTCTCGACGACGTCGCCGTCAGCGAGGAACTCCTTCGGCGTGCGGCCCATGCCGACGCCCGCCGGCGTGCCCGTTGCGATCACGTCGCCGGCCTCCAGCGTCAGGCCCTTCGAGAGCCACTCGATGATGACGGCGACCGGGAAGATCATGTCGCTCGTGTTCGAGTCCTGCTTGGTGACGCCGTTGACGCGGCAGGTGAGGCGCTTGGTCTGTGGATCACCGAATTCGTCGGCCGTCACGACCACGGGCCCCATCGGGCAGGTACCGTCGAGGCTCTTGCCCTTGAACCATTGCATGTGCGCCGTCTGCACGTCGCGGGCACTGATGTCGTTGATCACCGTGTAGCCGAAGACGTGCTCCAGGGCCTGCGACGCCGGGATGTCGACGCCGGTGCGCCCGAGCACGACGCCGAGCTCCACCTCCCAGTCGACCTGGCTGGTCACGGCACGGTTGACGCGGATGTCGGCGAAGGGGCCGTTCACCGTGGTCGGCGCCTTGCTGAAGATCACCGGAATCGTCGGGATCGAGGTGTCGCGGCCCCGCGCCTGCGCGCTCTCTCGCGCATGCGCCGCGTAGTTGAGGCCCAGGCAGAACACGTTCTTGCGCGGCCGTGGAATCGGCGCGTGCCACGTGATCGCGGCGACCAGATGGGTCTCGACGCCGGCGCCGGCCGCCACGTCGCGCATGCGGCGCCAGGCCTCGGGTCCGCCCTCGACGAGGGCCAGCAGCGTCGCCGGGGCGTCGGGCCACTGCCGGGCGGCCGTGACCGCGAGATCGAGCATGCGGTCGCCCTGCAGGGCGCCCAGGCGGGGAGTGGGATTGGAAACCGTGGAGAACGTCGCGTACTTCATGCGGATGTGGTGTCTGGCCGGAGTATACCCCGGCGACTCGAGTCAGGCGCCTCGCCTGGATGGTAACGGCGATTGCACTTTCTTCCTGACCGTGCCCTGCGCGGCGCCGGCCGTGACCGGCCGGACTTCGCGGGCTCGCCTGGCCCCGGCCGGAAAGTCTGAGCCGGCGCGTCGCACCACCTGGCGGCGTCGGTCCCGGCAACTCCCTCATCTCGCGCCAGTTGGGCCACCGGTCCCCAGCGGCTGGCGTGGCGCGTCCGGGCCGGAGCGCACGCCGGACGGCGACCGCGGCTGACGGTTCCGTCGGCACGGGGGCGCCCTTCGTAATCGCCCGGCGCTGGCACGTCGGCTGCACTTCCGTGGCGTGTCTGCGTGCTGCCGCGCGCAGCGTGCGCCATGAAGCGGTACATCACCCTACGGATCGTCGGCCGGCTCCGCGAGTCGCGCGGGGCCAACATGGTGGAGGCGGCGCTCATCACGCCGCTGCTGCTGCTGTTGACGTTCTCGATCGTCGACTTCTCGTCGATCTTCTACGTCTACCTCGCGCTCGAGAACGGCGTCTCGCAGGCGTCGCGCTTCGGCGTGACCGGGGCCACCATGCCGTCGATGACCCGCGAGGAGTCGATCCGTGCGGCGATGCGCAACGCCACGCCAACGATCACGCTCGCCGACAGCGCGTTCTCGTTCACGCACCTGCGCCCGGGGCAGACGGTGTGGCAGACGGGGATCGGCGGGCCGGGCGACGTCGCGAAGGTCCGCGTCAACTACACCTGGACGCTCTTCACTCCACTCGTGAGCCGCTTCTTCACCAACGGGCAGGTCAACCTGGAGGTGGAGTCGGCGATGCTCAGCGAGCGCAGCTTCAACTGACCATGCGTACGAGGCACCGCCTTCCGTCGTCGTCGGGCCAGAGCATCGTCGAGATGGCGCTGGTCCTGCCCCTGGCGCTCATCATGGTGCTGGGCGTGATCGAAGTGGGCTACGCGCTGCTCGACCAGCACGTCGTGACCAAGCTGACCCGTGAGGGGTCGAACCTGATCTCGCGCGACGTCACGCTGCAGGACGCCGCCGTCGCGATGCAGACGATGGTGACGCGGCCCGTCGACTTCACCAACGGCTCCAAGCTGATCTTCTCGGTGCTGAAGAAGGTGTCGACGACCGGGGCGGCCAACTACGACCGGATCATCCTCTACCAGCGCTACGAGGTGGGGCCCCTGGGGGCCGCGAGCACGCTGCAGACGGTCGGGGTCGGGGCGTTCGGCAGCGCGCCGGACTTCCAGGCCGTCAACTCGGACAACGACACGAACCTGCAGATCAGGAATCTGCCGGCCAACCTGGACCTCACGCGCGGCGGGCTGATGTACGTGACCGAGGTCTACACGTCGCATCCGCTGCTCACGCCGCTCGACCGGTTCGGCATCACCGTGCCGTCGACGCTGCATTCGATCGCGTACTTCTGAGCGGACGGCGCGGACCAGGACGAGGACACAGGCCATGACCAGACAGCGACGATCGATCCGCGACGAGCGGGGGCTCGCCCTCGTGCACATGGCGGTGTTCCTGACGCTGCTGCTGCTCTTCATCGGCCTGGCCGTCGACACGGGCCGGGCCTACGTCGTGAAGGCGCAGCTGACCAAGGCGGTCGACGGCGCCGCCCTCGGCGCGGCGCGGATGCTCCACAGCGGCAGCCCCCGTCTCGAGGCGCAACGCATCTTCAACGCCAACTTCCCGCCCGGGTACCTCGGCATCTCCTCGGTCACCGACCCGGCGTCCGACCCGTCCTTCTACAACCTCGAGACCCTGCCGGCGACCGGCGAGAACATCGTGACGATCCGCGCGACGGCCGTGCTGCCGACGACCTTCATGCGGCTCGGCAACTTCACCGAGGTCACGGTCGCGAGCGAGGGCGAGGCCCGCCGGCGCCTGGTCGACCTGTCGCTGGTCATCGACGTGTCGAGTTCGATCGGCGCCGATTGGGGCGCCGTCCGCGACGCCGTGCGCGAGTTCATCAACGCCTTCGACCAGACAAGCGATCGCATCGCGCTGACGACATACGGCTGGGGCGCCCGGGTGATCTCGCCGATGCCGGGCCTCCGCGGCTTCGACAAGGTGGCGCTGCAGGCGGCCGTGCCCAACACGCTGCCGGGCGGCGTGACGCCGATGGCCGAGGGCCTCTACCGGGGCTGGGACGAGCTGCGCGTGGTGCCGGGCGGCCAGCAGTCCGGGCTGCGCGTGATCGTGCTGTTCACCGACGGGTCGGGCAACACGGTGCCAGGACTCTGGGACGGCAGCGGCACGGCGAAGGGGCTGTTCACGTCGGACTTTCCACGGATCTCGCCGGATCCGGGGGGCATCACGACGAACACGCCGACGATTCAGGGCCTCTACGACACGGAGTCGGGCTCCCGCAGCCCGTCGGTGTCGCTGACGACCACCGGGTGGAACAGCACGCAGGTCATCGCCGCCGTGCCCTACATGCCGCTGGCCAGCCTGCACACGCACCACCGCAGCAGCGGCATCCCGACGTCGTTTCCGCTGCAGACGAGCTCCCTGACCGTGAACGGCAACCCGCAGTCGTCCCGCCGCGGGCTGCGCAACTTCAATGCGGTCGCCGGCCGGTATCCGGCGGAGGTCTTCAACATCCGCAACGCCGCGACGAACCTCACCGAGATCATCGCCAACGCGGCGCGCGCGGACACGACGGGTGACTACCCGGTCCGCATCTACTGCATCGGCATGGGTTCGCTCGTGCGCGGCAGCCTGGGCACGATCCCCGAGAGCTCCGAGAGCGTGCTGATGCGGGTGGCCAACGACACACGGTCGCCCGACTACAACAGCAGCCAGACGGAGGGGAAGTACTACTTCGCCGCGACAGCGGCCGACGTGGGGCCCGCTTTCCAGCAGCTCCAGAGCCAGATCGTGCGCCTCAGCAAGTAGCCGCCCTCCGGACCCCGCTTGGGGGCCGGTGCTCACGCCGGGCGGGCCGAACCCGCGATGTAGAATAGCGGGATGGAGTCCCTCATCCGTGAGTTGCTCGTCGGAATCGGGGAAGATCCCGACCGCGAGGGGCTCGTGCGCACGCCGCGGCGCGTGGCCCAGGCCTACGAGTTCCTGACCAGCGGCTATCGCGCCAACGTCGACGAGGTGCTCAACGACGCCCTCTTCACGGTCGACTACAGCGAGATGGTCATCGTGAAGGACATCGACTACTACAGCCTGTGCGAGCACCACCTGCTGCCGTTCTTCGGCAAGTGCCACGTGGCGTACGTCCCCGACAAGCGGGTGATCGGGCTCAGCAAGATCCCACGCCTGGTCGACGTGTTCGCGCGCCGGCTCCAGGTGCAGGAGCGGATGACCAACCAGATCGCGGAGACCATCCGGCAGACGATCGCCCCGCTCGGCGTGGCCGTCGTCTGCGAGGGCACGCACCTGTGCATGGCGATGCGCGGGGTCGAGCGGCAGAATTCCATCACCATCACCAGCGCGATGCTGGGCTCGTTCAAGGACTGCGCGCGGACCCGCATGGAGTTCCTCGAGCTCATCAAGCTGCGGGGCGCGCCGACCTTCCCGTCCGCCGCGGGACTGGCGAGCTGCGCCGACGAGTGACGTGAGACGCCGCGCTGTCCTGCTGCTCGTGGGCGTGCTCGCGGCCGTCACGACGGCCGGCCAGGCCGCGGCGCAGACGCGCCGCGCGCCCGCGCGGCGCCAGCCGGCCCGGGCACAGACCGCCAAGCCGCCCGCCACGCCGGCGGCACCGGCGACGGTGACCGAGCCGGCAATGGCTGTCTGTCCGCAGGTGCTCGGCGAAGGCGTCCGCACCAGGCGCGTCTTCTGCGACGTGCTGGTCGGCCGCGACCCGGCCGGCGGCATCCTGGTGACGCTGCCGCCGCATACGGGCCCGGTGACGCTGCAGTTCGACCTGCACAACCGGCACGTCTACTCGGAGGATCTCGTCAAGGCCAACCGCGCCTACCACCGCTACACCGCATCGATCGGCGTGCTGACCATGGACAACACGCTGATTTCCAGAGCCATCGTCCAGAGCGAGTTCCGCGCGGCGTCGGATCTCGTGGATCGGGTGAGTGGTGGCGGCGGCCCGGGGGGACTGAAGGCCGTGGCGCCGACTGGCACGGAGCCGATCACGGTGGTGATTCCGGCCGAGGTCGAGCAGGTGAGCATCCTCGGCGAGAAGCTGGACGTGGTCCGGATCGACGGCCCCGACAACTTCAGCGCCGCGGGCCGGCCGATGGCCCTGGTGAGCAACCTCACGGTCACCTACCAGCCGCCTCCGCCGCCCCGCCCCGCTCGGCGACGGTAGCCCGGGAGTCCCGGCGTCAGCGAACCGCGACCGGGGCCTTCGTGCGCGGCGCGGGCGCCGGCTCCGGACGCTCCCGGTGGCGGTCGTGGCGCTCGAGCAGCGACGCGAGCCCGGCGTGAGGCGGATCGATCACACCCCACTCGACCGATGGCCGCGCATGGGCCGATGCGGGTGCGGGGGCCGCAGCCGGCTCGGCATCGGGCGCCGCGTTCGCGGGCCCATTCGCCGCCGTCGCATCGGCGGTGCTCCGCGCGTCGACGTCACGCCAGTCCGTGCCCGACTCGTCGTACTCGGCGAGCGCGAGTTCGAAGTCCCGCAGCACGGCGGCATCCAGGGCACGGGCCGCGGCATCGCCGATCATCGCCAGGGCCTCGGCGTCGAGTACGGGGAGGCTCCACGGCGGCAGGCTGCTGGCCTCGGCGCCGTGTGTCGCCGGTGGCTCGGGCACGGAGCCCGGCTCGTCCGACAGGAACTCCGCGAGTGAGGCCGCGGGCGCGTCGGACTCGATGGGGAGAGCGTCGGCCCGTTCGTCGGCCGGCACGGGCGCGGCCACGTCGCCGTCGCCAGCCAGCCAGGCGGCGCCGAGCAGCTCATCGACTTCGTCGAGGACGTCGGGCTCGACCACGAGTTCCGGCTCCAGGACCACTCGCCGTTCCAACACGTGCGGTTCCGCCGCGGCGCGGGGGGGGGGCGGTTCGCCAGGGGCGTTGCTGTCACTCCACTCCGCGTCCAGCTCGTCGGCAAACGCCTGATAGAGCAGGGGCACCACGGACTCGGCGACCGAGTCGTCGTCGAGACCTGGCGGGGTCGGTACGGCCGGCGGCGCCGCGTTGGTGGCAGCCGCTTCGGTCGCCGCCGCAGCGGCCGGCGGCGCCGTGTCCGCCGCGACCGGCTCGACGGGCACGGCCTCGGCGAAAGGCGCGACGACGGTGACCGCCGCGGCAACGGGCTCGATGACCGGGGGCGCCTCGGCGACTGCGCTGCCAAAGCGCTCGAGCACCGGATCGGCCGACGGTTCGTACGAGTCCAGGTCGATCGCGACCTCGACGTCGGCCTCGGGCAACGGCGCGGCCTCGGGCGGCGCCGCATCGGTCTCGAACGTGCCGGCGCTGGCGGTGCAGGTCTCGACGATGGGCGCCGGCGCCTCGGGGATGGCCTCGATGATGTCCGGCTCGACCATCGACGCGGCCTCGATCGGCAGTGCGACGTCGGTCAATGGTTCCGTCACGTCCGATTCGGCAGGCATGTCGGGTTCGACCGTGGCGGCTGGCGCGGGCGCGACGAGGGGGGCGCTCGTTGCGGCCGCCTCGATCATCGTGACGGGCTCGGGTACGACGAGTGGCTCGGGCGCGGGTTCGGGCGCGAGATCGACTTCGGGCCCGAGATCGACCGCGGGCGAGAGATCGACCGCGGGCGGCTGGAGATCGACTTCGGGCTGGAGAGCGAGTTCGGGCGCGACGATGGGTTCGGGCTCGGCGGTCCGGACATCTTCGTCCAACCACGCCGGTTCGCCGGCCGCACGCGCGGACGATGCCGGGCTGACGAACAGGCTCGCCATCGGGTCGTCCGTGGTGGCGGCCAGCCCGCTCGCCAGCAGGTCGAGGTCCTCGCAGGAGCCCATGTCGATCAGTGGCACCCGGACTTCGCTCTGCTCCTCGGGTCGCGTCAGCGCCGACAGAGGCTGCGTCGTCAGCGCAGCCCAGGCTTCGGCGGCCGGTGTCTGCACGTAGAAGTCGTCGAACCCGCCTCGGGCCGGCGCGAACGGCGGCGGCACGTCGCTCACGGCGACGGTCTCGTCGGTTGGCCCATCTGGCGCCTGTGCCTCGGCGTCGCCCCGCGTGGCCTCCTCAGCCATCCCGTCGTCGGCAGGGGCCAGCGGGCTGGTGGAGGTCACGACGTCGGCGATGGCGGCGCCTTCGATCGAGGCCTCGTCCCCGCGCGCCTCGAGAGGGCGCTCGACGGTCGATGCCGCGTCCGGCAGCCAGTCGTCGCTCGAGGGGGCTACGGCGCCGACGTCGCCAGGCGACCCGCACGGAGCCTGGTCGTCGAGCAGGACGGGCGCGGTGTCGGCCTCCGCGGTGGTGGGCGCGGCGTCGAGGGCGGGCGCCGCGGCACTGGGGGTGACCTCCCACGCGCTGGTGCCGAAGAGTGCCTCGAGCGCCGCCATGGCGATGTCCCGTGCGTCGCTCGCGGGAGGCTCGCGGTCCATGTCGGCAGAGGATGCCTCTGGCGCCCACTCGTCGCCTGCTGTCTCGGGCTCGACGCCGGCCGCTGGTGTCGCATCGATCGGCGCGAACGCCACCGTCGGCTCGGCGATATCCGTCGCGCACGCCTGGACCTCGGCCCCGGGCAGCTCGATGGCGGCATCCGGCATCGGCCGCGCATCCGCCGGCGCGTCGGCCTCATCCAGGCATGGTTCGTTCGCCAGCACCTCGACGGGTGGCGGTACGAGCGTTCCCGCCTCCGGCCAGAAGGGGGCGACTGCCTCAGGTTCCGGCTCTGAGTCGAGCCACGCAGGGACGGCCCAGTCGGCAGCCGGACGCTCCGCCGGCTCAGGATCCGCGGACGTGGACTCGAACGACACGCCCGTCCCGGACCCCTGGAACTCCGATGCCTGCTGTCGGTGCTCCACCGCGGTCGACAGGTACAAGCGGACCTGCTCGGCGAAGACCTCCGGATCGCAGCCCTCCGTCCCGGGGCCCTGGGGGCGTTCCCGGCGCAGTGCCGCGAGCATGCCGCGCTGTGCCTTCGCCTTCTTCTGGGCTCCCTTGCGGAGCATCGGGATCGTCAGCGTCTGCACGTGCGCCGCCGCTCGGCCCAGCTGGCGCAGATGGCCGGCGATCAGGCCGTCGTCCTTGGGCGAGAGCAGGGCCGACGTGAGGATCAGGTCCGGCACCCGGCCGCCGAGCGCCGTGATGCCCTCGGATGCGGTGTCTGCCTGGATGAGTTCCGCGTCGAGGGTGTCCTTGACCAGCGCGACGACCTGCGTGCTCTGGCGGCGGTCGCCGTCGACGGCGAGGATGAGGGGCGTCATGGTCACAGACGGAGCATCGCCAGCACGAGGGCGCTGCCGGCCACGGCGAAGATCACCAGTGGCGCGTGCTCGATGCTCTGGTCCTTGGCGGCTTCGGCCAGCACGGCGGCGGTCGTGCGCGCCTGCCCCCCGAGGTCCTGGACGGCGGCCTCCATCGATTCCGGGCGCGTCAGGTCCCAGACGTGTTCCCGCACGCGCTCGTCGATCGAGACGAGCGCCGCGAGCAGGACGACGAGTGCGGCCGCCGACAGCAGGGCGTCCCCCATCACGCGTCTCACGCTGGGTCTCTCCTCTCCTCGCACCGACACACGCTCGATCACGTCGTCCCCCGGAGCCCGCGTGAGCCCACGGGAGCGGGACTCGATCGACGGCTGCTCTATAGATCGCAAGCGCCGTTCCGGTGCCGCACGCGCGAATCGCCGCGCAGAACGCGCGTAATCGGCGCAGCCCTGGGGCATCCCGTCACGGCGCACCGACGAAATCCGAGTCCTCGATTACGAATGTGCCGGCCCGCCCCGTACGCGGCGTGTACCGCGCGCTCCGGCGCGGCACGCGCCGTTCCGCTTCGAGACAGGGCCGCACCGCACCATTTCGCCGGAACGCTTACGAAAGTGCGGCGCGGGCCGGCGGTCGTGCGGATGAGGCGGCTCGAGGCCCGCGGGCACGCATCCTGACGATTCCCTCGAAAAACAAGGGCTCTCGTACCCGGTTCGTCGCGATCCGGTGCGCGTGGCACAGCCGTTGCGCTTCTAGGGGGCGTCGTCGCGGTTGTGCTGGGGAGCGTGACCGCATTCGAAACACACTGGCGCGTTCCGGACGGAATGCGCGGGAGGAACGGACATGAATCTCATTTCTCGCCTTCGGGCGCTGGTTCGCAACGAGTCGGGTCAGGACCTGCTCGAGTACGCCCTGCTCGTGGCGCTGATCGCGCTCGTCGCGGTGGCCACGGTCACCACCACCGGCACGAACGTGAGCGCGATCTTCGGTCGCATCACGACCGCGCTGGCGCCCACGCCGTAGTTCACAGCGACAGGCTCGGAGGGAGGACGGACTCCGGTCCGTCCTCGCCCGACACGGGGTTCACGCATCACGGGAGCGGCACTATGGGTTCACTGAGCATGCGGTACGTCCTCGCGGGCGTGCGGGGCGACGACGAAGGCCAGGACTTGCTCGAGTACGCGATGCTCGCGGCGCTCATCGCCCTGGTCGCCATCGGTGCCGTTCGAACGGTCGGAGAGACCATCAGCACGGTGTTCTGGAATGTCATCGCTGCCGCCACTTCCGCCATCTGACGTGCTGGTGCTGGCCATCGTGGCTACGGGCACCGGTGCGGCTGCGCTCATCGACATCCGCACCCGCCGCGTGCCGAACGTCCTGACCGTGACCCTCGCCGCCGTCGGCTTCGGCATCGCCGCCGCCGGTCTCGGGCGCGTCGGGCTGGGGGCATCGCTGCTCGGGTGCGCGCTCGGCCTGGCCTGCATGCTGCCGGGCCACATCTTCGGTGCCACTGGCGCGGGTGACGTCAAGCTGCTCGCCGCCGCGGGCGCCCTGCTCGGTCCCGAGGACACGCTGTACGCGTTCCTCAACACGGCCATCGCGGGCGGCGTACTCGCCCTCGCCGTGGCGTTCTATCGACGCCGCCTCACGCGGACGCTCGGCCTGACGGCCCGGCTGGTGTCCGGCGGAGAGGCGGCCGCGGCCGACATCGAGAGCCCGTCGGCCGACAACCGGTTCGCGTACGCGCCCGCGATCGCGCTGGGCGTGATGCTCGTGGCGCTCGGGTGGTGACCATGAGGTCCGCGCGCCTCCCGCGTGCCGCGCGGCCGTAGTCTTCCGTCTTCTGGAGCACCCTGTTTATGGCTCGCATCCGAATCTTCATCGTGCTCGCGCTGGCCGTCGCGGCCGGGGGCACGTTCGCGTTCGGCACCTACCGCTACATGCAGTCCGTCCCGTCGCAATCGGGCGGCGGGGTGCCGACGCGCCCGGTCGTCGTCGCCTCGGGCGACCTGACGCTCGGCGCCGAACTGCGGCCCGAGAGCCTGCGCGTGATCCAGTGGCCGGCCAACGCCGTGCCCTCCGGCGCCTTCGGGTCGGCCGACGAACTCGTCGGCCGCGGCCTGATCCAGCCGGTGTCACAGAACGAGGTGTTCCTGCCGTCGAAGCTCGCCGCCAAGGAGGCCGGGGCCGGCCTGCCGCCGGTCATCCCGGAGGGCTATCGCGCGATGTCGGTGCGCGTGAACGACGTGGTGGGTGTCGCCGGCTACGTGCTGCCCGGCACGCGCGTCGACGTCGTGGCCGTCGTCAACCCGACCCAGAATGCGCCGGACGTCACCTCCAAGGTGATCCTGACCAACGTGCAGGTGCTGGCGGCCGGCACGAAGATCGAGCAGGACGGCGAGCAGAAGCCGATGGCGGTCAGCGTGGTCACGCTGCTCGTGGGCCCCGAAGAGGCCGAGCGTCTGACGCTGGCCAGCACGGAAGGCAAGATTCAGCTCGCACTGAGGAATCCCCTCGACAAGACGGCGCCGACCACGGCGGGCATCCGCCCGGCCGCGCTGATGGCGGGCGGCATGATGCCGCGGCCGCTCGTGCGCCGCACGGGGGGGGCCGCGAAGGCGCCCGCCCCCGCGCCGCGTCCCGTGGTCGCGCAGGCCGAGCCCGTGCCCACCGTCGAGATCATCCGGGGCGACAAGCGCGTCCAGGAAGCCGTCGGCCAGTGAGCCGGGAGTAGGTGAACGATCATGCGACAGAATTCCAGGGCACTCGGCCACACGGCGCTCACCGGCGCCCACATCTTCATCATCGCGGTCTTCGGGGGCTCGCTGGTGTTCGCGCAGAGCGCGGCGCCGGGCGGGACGCCGGTCGGCGCTTCCGCGAGCGCCGCTCCCGCGGCCGTCGCGGCCGTGGAGGCGCCTGATACCCAGGCGGCCGCCGACTCGGTGCGCATCCTGGTCGGGCGTTCGGCGCTCATCGACGTGGGCACGCCGATCTCACGCGTGTCGCTGACGAGCGCCGACGTGGCCGACGCGCTGGTCACGTCGCCGAACCAGCTGCTCGTGCACGGCAAGGTGCCTGGCGCCATCTCCATGTTCGTCTGGAGCCGGGCCGGCGCGGTGCGGCGCTACGAGATCGCCGTGCAGCGGGACCTGTCCCGCCTGTCGGAGCAGATCACGCAGCTCTTCCCGACCGAGAAGGTCGACGTCCGCAGCAACGGCCGCAGCGTGATCCTGTCGGGCACCGTCTCGAGCAAGGAGGTCGCCGAGCGCATCGTCAACGTCGCGGTTTCGGCGGTGGACAAGAAGGAGGACGTCACCTCGGTGCTGCAGGTCCGCGAGGCGCGGCCGAGCAACCAGGTGCTGCTGAAGGTGCGTTTCGCCGAAGTCAGCCGCAGCGCCATGACCGAGTTCGGCATGTCGTTCTTCACGAGCCCGACCGGCATCAAGAACACGATCGGCCGCGCGTCGACGCAGCAGTTCGCGGCGCCGGACTTCTCGGATCTCGCCTGGTCGAAGGCGAACGGCGACTTTGGATCGGCCGTCACCGACGCATCGGGCAAGATCACGTTCAGCGACTTCCTGAACCTGTTCCTCCTCAGCGAGCGCTACGACCTGGGCCTCGTGCTGAAAGCGATGCAGCAGCGCGGCCTCTTCCAGAGCCTGGCGGAGCCGAACCTGGTGTCCGAGAGCGGCAAGGAAGCGAGCTTCCTGGCCGGTGGCGAGTTCCCCGTGCCGGTGATGCAGGGCGCCGGGCAGCAGCAGTCGATCTCGATTCAGTTCAAGGAGTTCGGCATCCGGCTGAACTTCACGCCGACGGTGAGCGGCGAACGGGTGCACCTGAAGGTGCGGCCCGAGGTGAGCTCGCTCGACTACGGCAACGCCGTCGTGCTCAACGGCTTCCGGATCCCGGCGCTGTCGACGCGGCGCACCGAGACCGAACTGGACCTGCGCGACGGCCAGACGTTCGCCATCGCCGGGCTGATGAACAACCAGGTGGCGTCGACGATGCAGAAGATTCCCGGCATCGGCGACATCCCGATCCTCGGCCAGCTGTTCCGCAGCCGCGCGGCGAAGAAGGACCAGACCGAACTGGTCGTGATGATCACGCCGCACATCCTCTCGACCGAGTCGGAGGGCGTCACCGGGCAGCTGCCCCGGCTGCCCGAGCCGTTCATGGCCCCGCTGCCGGAGCGCCGCACGCAGCCGACGCCGCCCGCCGCGTTCGGCGACGGCCGGCAGTCCAGCATCAGCGAGGGCGCCGCGGCGCAGCAGGCGTCGGCCCGGCGGCTCGCGGCCGACAAGGCGCGGATCGAGACCGAGCGCGATGCGGTGAAGCAGGCGGCGGACGAGGCGCGCCGCCAGCCCGATGACCTGGCCGATCGGCAGGCGGAGGCCGACAAGGCCGAGCGGAAGCGCGAGGAGAAGGCCGCCAGGGAGCGCGCCCGCGCCGAGGCCGACGCGGCGAAGAAGGCCGCAGAGGAAGAGAAGAAGGCCCAGAAGGCCGCCGCCAAGGCCCAGAAGGAGGCCGAGCGGCTGGCCGAAGAGCGCCGCAAGGCGGAGGAGAGGGCCATCGAGGACGCGCAGAAGCAGGACGAGGCGGCCCGCGTCGATCCCAACCGGCAGCGCGCCGTGGCTTCGGCCGAGGCGCGGCTGCGCGAGGCGCAGGCGGCCTACCAGGCGCAGGCGGCGCGAGCCGGGACGCAGTAGCGGACGGGACACAGGCACACCATCATGGCGCGTTTGACAGGCTCGATCGTCAGCGAGGACGAAGGATTCCGCACCGAGGTCGCCGCGCTGCTCCGGAACGGCGCGATGCCGGTCGGAGTCAGTGACGACCGGTTCGGCCGGAGTGCGGGGCAGGACCTTGTGATCATCGATGGCCGCGGCAATCTGGCCGCGGCCGTCGGCATCGTGGAGCAGGCACGGGCGGCGGACCCGACGCTCGGCATCTTCTTCGTGTCCGCCGAAGCCAACCCCGACGCGATCCTGCGCGCGATGCGTGCCGGCGCCAACGAGTTCTTCGTCTGGCCGCCGACGCGCGACGCGTTCGACGAGGGACTCCGCCGGGTGGCGCAGCGGCGGGCCGCGTCGCCCTCGGCCCAGCCCCAGGCGACCACCGTGTCGTTCTTCGGAGCCAAGGGCGGCGCCGGTACGACGACGATGGCCGTGAACTGCGCCGTCGAGATCGCCCGCCTGAGCAAGAAGCCGACGGTGATCGTCGACCTCAAGGCCGGGCTGGGCGAGGTGTCGCTCTTCCTGGGCGTGCGCAGCCGCTACACGCTGCTCGATGCCCTCGACAATCTGCACCGGCTCGACACCGAGTTCCTGCGGGAGCTGGTGACGAAGCACAAGTCCGGCCTCGAGATGCTCGCCGGATCCGACCAGTTCGACCGTCCGGGGCCGAGCGACACGGCGGCGCTCGAGGAGGTATTCCGGCTGCTCGGCCGGCAGTACGCCCACATCGTCGTCGACGCCGGATCGCAGCTGACCCCGAACGCCGTGTCGTCGCTCTACACGTCGGACATGATCTGCCTGGTCGCCAACCCCGACGTGCCGTCGATCCGGAACGCGCAGCGGCTGCTCGACCGCATCGGCCAGCTGGGCGCCTGTGGCGACCGCGTGCGCATCCTGATGAACCGAGCGGCGGAACCGTATCCGATTCCGCCGGCGCAGATCGAGCAGGCGCTCGGCCAGCCCATCTTCCACACGTTTCCGAGCGACTACAAGACGGTCTCGACCGCGCTCAACTCGGGTGTGCCGCTCGCCCTGGCCGACAACACCGAGATGGCCGCGCAGTTCGGCAAGTTCACCCGGCGCATCCTGCAGCCGCAGGCCGGGGTGGCGGAGCCCGCCGCCTCGAAGCGGTCGACGCTCGGGCTCCAGCGCCTCGCTTCCATCTGGTAACCCGCCATGGCCACCGCGACGCCCCCCGTGACGCCCCAGAGCCCGGCCGGCAAGCCGCCGGTCCGGCCCGCCGGTCCGCCGGCCCCGCGGCAGCAGTACCTGGAGCTGCGGGCCAACGTGCACCGGAAGCTGCTGAACCGGCTGAACCTCGAGGCCCTGGCGCACGCCGATCGCAGCCGCGCCGAGGGAGAGATTCGCACGCTGCTCGGGCAGCTGCTGGCCGAGGAGGGAACGCCCCTCAGCCTCAGCGAGCGGGAAATGCTGTTCGTCGAGGTCCTCGACGACGTGTTCGGCCTGGGGCCGCTCGAGCCGCTGCTCCGCGACCCGGGCATCAGCGACATCCTGGTCAACACCTATCAGAGCGTGTTCGTCGAGCGGCGTGGCCGCCTCGAGCGCGTCACGGCGACGTTCCAGGACAACGGCCACCTGCTGCGCGTCATCGACCGCATCGTCAGCCGCGTCGGCCGCCGCGTCGACGACAGCTCGCCGATGGTCGACGCGCGGCTGCCCGACGGCTCGCGCGTCAACGCGATCATTCCGCCGCTGGCCGTGGACGGCCCGCTGCTGTCGATCCGCCGGTTTCCGGCCGAGCGCCTGAAGGCCACCGACCTCGTCGGCCTCGGCGCGCTGACGGCGCCGATGCTCGAGTTCCTGTCCTACTGCGTCAAGGCGAAGCTGAACTGCCTGATCAGCGGCGGCACCGGCGCCGGCAAGACCACGCTGCTCAACGTGCTCTCGAGCTTCATCTCCGACCGCGAACGCATCGTCACGATCGAGGACGCGGCCGAACTGCAGCTGCACCAGGAGCACGTGGCGCGGCTCGAGACGCGTCCCGCCAACGTCGAGGGCAAGGGCGCGATCCGCCAGCGGCAGCTCGTCGTCAACGCGCTGCGCATGCGGCCCGACCGCATCGTCGTGGGCGAGGTCCGCGGCGAGGAAGCCCTGGACATGCTGCAGGCGATGAACACGGGCCACGATGGCTCGCTGACCACCGTCCACGCCAACAGCCCGCGCGACGCCCTCACCCGTATCGAGACGATGATCGCGATGGGGAACATGAACCTGCCGGAGCGGGCCATGCGCCACCAGATCGCGTCGGCGATCCAGCTGATCGTCCAGCAGACGCGCCTCAGCGACGGCAGCCGCAAGGTGACGAGCATCTCCGAGATCACCGGCATGGAAGGCGACATCATCACGACGCAGGAGATCTTCGTCTTCGAGAAGCTGGGGCTCGGCGAGAACGGCAAGGTGATCGGCCGCTTCCGGGCCACCGGCGTCCGGCCGAAGGTGGCCGAGCGCCTGCAGGCGGCCGGCATCCACCTGGCGCCGGCCATGTTCGAAGGCGTCACGGAGGTGCGGTGATGCTGGCCGCCGTGATCGTCTTCTTCGTGGTCACCGGCGTCGTCGTCGGCGCCTACGCCGGCGCCCAGCGGTTGGCCGCCGTGATGTCGAGCCGCCAGCTCGAGCGCCGGCTGCGGGATCTCTCCACGCCGGTGGCCGAGTCCGGCGAAGGGTCGGTGATCAGCCAGGCCCCGACGAGTCCCCTGCCGGCCCTGGATCGCCTGGTGGCCGGCGCGGACCGTGGCGCGTCGCTGAACCGGCTGATCGAGCAGTCCGGCGTCAAGACGACGGCGAGCGCCGTCGTGCTGATGTGCGTCGCCTCCGGCGTCGCGCTGTCGCTCGTCGGCCTGTTGTTCGCGCACCAGGTGCTCGTGGCCTTTCTCGTGGGCCTGGCGGGCCTCACGCTGCCGGTGCTGTGGCTGGTCTACAAGCGGTCCGTCCGCATGAAGGCGTTCGAGGAGCAGTTCCCCGAGAGCCTCGACCTGCTGGCCCGCGCGCTGCGCGCCGGCCATGCCTTCCAGACCGCGATGGGCATGGTGGCCGACGAACTCCCCGACCCCGTGGGCACGGAGTTCCGCAAGAGCTTCGAGCAGCAGAAGTTCGGCCTGCCCCTGAAAGAGGCGCTGAACTCGCTCGCCGAGCGGGTCCCCCACATGGACGTCCGCTTCTTCGTGACGGCCGTGCAGATCCAGCGCGAGACGGGCGGCAACCTCGCCGAGATCCTCGACAACCTCGCGTCGGTCGTCCGCGAGCGCTTCAAGATTCTGCGGCAGGTCCGCGTGCACACGGCGCACGGCCGCTTCACCGGGTACGTGCTGCTGGCGCTGCCGGCGGCGCTGGCCATCGCGCTGTCGTTCATCAGCCCCGACCACATGAAGACGCTGTTCGAAGCGCGGATGGGCCGCACGATGATCATGGGCGCCATCGTGATGCAGACCATCGGATTCATCTGGATCCGGCGCGTGATCAAGATCGAGGTGTGACGTGACTGTCCTGCTCCCGCTCCTGGGCTTCCTGTTCGTCTCGCTGCTGGTCGGGGCCGTCGCGATGTCGCTGTCGCAGGGCGCGACCGCGACCATCGAGCAGCGGCTCGGCGAACTGCGCGCGCCCGATGCCGCGCCGGTCCGCACCGGCGTGTTCTCGGGCGACGGCTTCCTGAAGACGGTCAAGCGCCTTGGCAAGGCCGCACCGCGCTCGGCGAGCGAGCTCGGCAAGCTCCACCAGCGGCTGATCACCGCTGGGTACCGGGGCCCGGAGGCCCTGACGGTCTTCTTCGGGATCCGGCTCGGCGTCTCGATCATGTTCTTCGTCGTCGCGTCGAACCCGATCGTGATGAAGCCGAACCTGGCCCTGGCCCTCGGCGCGGCGGCCGTCGGCTACCTGCTGCCGGGCATGGGCCTGGCGCGCATGGCCGCGGCACGGCAGCATCGGATCCGCCTGTCGCTGCCAGACGCGCTGGATCTGCTCGTCGTCAGCGTGGAAGCGGGTCTCGGCCTCGACCAGGCCCTCCAGCGTGTGGGGCAGGAGCTGGCCTTCGCCCATCCGGAGCTCTCGGACGAGCTGCGCCTGATCAATCTCGAGCTGCGGGCCGGCAAGGCGCGCGCCGAGGCGCTGCGCAACCTGGCCGACCGCACCGGCGTCGATGACCTGTCGTCGCTGGCGGCGATGCTGATCCAGACCGACAAGTTCGGCACGAGCGTCGCCCGATCCCTGCGCGTCCAGTCGGACACGCTGCGGACCAAGCGCAAGCAGCGGGCCGAGGAGGCGGCCGCGAAGACCGGCGTGAAGATGGTCTTCCCGCTCGTCTTCTGCATCTTCCCGGCCGTCTGGGTCGTCACGATCGGGCCGGCGGCGATCAAGATCGTCGAGGTCCTCTTCCCGCTGGCGGCGGACAAATGAGCGAGCAGCCCGAGATTCACCGCACCCCCGCACCCCCCGTCCCGGCGACGCTGGCCGACACGGGGCTGAGCACCGACCAGGTCGAGCAGCTCCTCGTCAAGACGCTCTACGCGGGCGAGTCCACCGGCCTGCAGCTCGCCGAGCGTCTGAAGCTGCCCTACACCATCCTCGAGCCGATCGTCATGCGCCTGCGCACGGAACGGCTGATCGAGGTCCGTGGCGCGTCGAGCGCCTCGAGCGCCAGCTACCGCTATGCGCTCACCGACCTCGGGCGCGACCGCGCGCAGCAGTACTTCGAGGTGAACCTCTACACGGGCGCGGCGCCCGTGCCGCTGTCCGCCTACGTGGCACAGATGCGCGCCCTGCAGGCGGCCCGTGGCTACGTCGACCGCCAGCGCCTGCGCAAGGGCTTCTCGCACCTGATCGTGGGCGACCGGCTCCTCGAACAACTCGGGCCGGCCGTCAACGCGAACAAGGCGCTCTTTCTGTACGGCCCGCCCGGCAACGGCAAGTCGGTGATCGCCGAAGGGCTCGGCCGCAGCGTCGGCGGCGACATGTACATGCCGTACGCGATCGAGGTCGAGGGGCACGTCATCACGATGTACGACCCGATCGTGCACGAGGCGCTCGACGCGGAGGAGCCGGATCACTCGAGCATCATCAAGGCCGAGCCGCGCGACCGCCGCTGGGTGCGCATCCGGCGGCCCGTCGTCATCGTCGGCGGCGAGCTGACGATGGACATGCTCGACCTGACGTTCAACCCGCTGGCGAAGTTCTACGAGGCGCCGCTCCAGCTGCGGGCCAACGGCGGCGTGTTCCTGGTGGACGACTTCGGCCGGCAGCGCATCCGGCCGGACGAGCTGTTGAACCGCTGGATCGTGCCGCTGGAGAGCCGCGTCGACTACCTCACGCTGCACACGGGCAAGAAGTTCCAGGTGCCCTTCGACGTGCTGATCGTCTTCGCCACCAACCTCGAGCCGGCCTCGCTCGCCGACGAGGCCTTCATGCGCCGCATCCCGTACAAGATCGCGGTGGACGACCCGACCGAGGAGCAGTTCTCGAAGATCTTCGAGATGAACTGCCGCCAGCGGCGGCTGCAGTTCCACCAGGTGGTGGTGGCGTATCTGCAGCGCCGGCACTACCAGCCGGCCGGGCGCCCGCTGCGGGCCTGTCACCCCCGCGATCTCCTCGACCAGGTCATGGCCCTCTGTCGGTACCGGGGCATCGAGCCGACGATCAACAAGGAGCTGCTCGACGCGGCGTGCGCGTCCTATTTCGTGGGCAGCGAATCGGCCTCGCCGACATTGATTCCTCCGAAGAAGGGGGCACGAGGCCGCGTCGAGGTGCACTGACGTGAAGAACGGGATCGTCCGCTCCGGGAAGGACCACCCGGGGAAACCGCACTCCGGCGGCGGTGGTGCGGGCGACAAGTACACGGTTCTGCTGCTCGACGAGCAGCAGCTCGATCGGCTCCTCAAGCGCCCGGGGCTCTCCTCGATGGGGGGACGCCAGTCCCGGACGATCGACGTCTGGCCGACGGACATGCGCCGGCAGACCTGGCTCGTGGCCGCGATCGTCGTCGCGCTGCTCGCCGGGGTGGGCGTCTGGATGAAGGGGTCCGGCGGCGCCAAGGCCGCCGCGACGTCGGACGAACTGGCCCCGCCCGTCCCGACCGCGGCCAGCTTCAACGTGACCGTCGCGTCCTTCACTCGTGACCAGGAGGCCGACGACCTCGCCGAACGGCTCGACGCGTTCGGCCTGCCGTCCTTCACGTGGCGGCTCGACGGCGCCAGGCGCCAGGTGCTCGTCGGGCCCTACGTGGCCATCGACGAGGCCGAGCGCGCACAGCGCTCGCTGTCCTCGTACGGCTACCGCAGCACGCGGCTCTACGTCGACGAGCGGCTGCGCAGGACCAAGGACGACGGCGAGGCCTTCGATCCGCTGAGGGTCTCGTCGCTGTCGGCCGACCGGCCGACGGTGGTGATGGTGGCGGGACCCGGCCGCTGGTCGCTGGTGTTCGAGTTCGACGACGAGCCGCGGCAGGTGAGCGCCGAACGGCTCAACGAGTCGGCGTTCGACGTACGGATGCGGCCGGCGGCGGGCGAGGCGGAGGGCACCACGCAACCTCGCGTCTGGAGCGTGCCGCAGGAAGTGGACTTGGTGAAGCACGTGGCCGTCCGGGCCATGGGCGACGGCGGCCCGCGCGAGGTTCGCGCCCGTCTCACGCTCGACGAGCGCGCCAATGCCGCGGTCCGCACGGTCGGCCGGCGCGTCTACGTGGACGTGTCGCGTCGGCCCGCGGCCGTCGACGGGGGCGGGCCGGACCTTCCACCCGCGCCGGTGCCCGAACCGGTGGCTGATCCCGTGCAGCCGACGATACGGGCGGCCGCGCCCGCTCCGGCGCCGGCGGCGCCCCTCGCGGTTCCGGCTCCGGCTCTGGCTCGGCCCGCGGCCGGGCCCGTCAGGGCCGGAAGGGCCACGGCCGGCGACACCGTCAGCGCCGACGCCTACAAGGCCGCGATCGAGCCCGTGTTCGCCCGCTTCGAGGCGATCCAGCCGTTCCTGCGCTCGGCCGTCGCGTCGCCGACGCCGGAGGTGCTGGCCGCGCTCGGGGGCACGTTCGGGGAGCTCGAGCAGTCGATTCAGGCCGTGAGGGCGCCGAAGGACGCGATGGCCTCGCGGGGGTTGCTGATCTCGGCGGTGCAGCTGGCGAAGGGCGCGGTGGCGCCCGACTTCGCCGGCGACCGCGTCGCGCAGGTCCGCGAGGCGACCGCGCAGTTCAAGGCCGCCCGGCAGCGCGCGCTCAACTAGCGCGCGCTCACGAACGGGCTCGCCTGCCGGGGGCCGGCCCGGTCACCCGACCAGCCAGTAGCCGCCCACGGCGATCGCGGCCAGCGCCGTCAGCCGCAGCAGCAGCCGCGGCGTTTCGCGGCCGTGTCCGGCGCGCTCGCTCGCCAGGCCCATCAGCGCCGCGAACGCCGACATTGCCGCCACGGTTCCGGCGCCGAACGCCGCGATGTAGAGGAGCGTCTCCTCCCGCGTGGGGAGCGCGAGCGCTGGCAGGACGCCGAAGAAGTGGGAACTGCCGGCGATCCCGTGCAGGATGCCCAGACAGAACGAGGCGTGGACGTGTCCGAGCCGCTTCAGCCACAGGGGGCCGGCCTGCACGTGCAGGTGCCGATGGCTGACCGTTCCGTGCGCGTGCCCGGTCGCGCGGATGCGCAGCGACTGACGCAGGCCCCAGAGGCCGAGCGCGATGAGCGCGCCGCCCACGACCCGTTCGCTCCACGCCGACAGTGCCTCGACCGGCGGCAGCATCTCCCGCAGCAGCGCCGCGGCCACGGCCACCACGACGACGCCCGACGCGTGCCCGAGGCCCCAGGTCCAGCCCGCGAGCCAGCCGCGCCGGCGATCGAGGGTGGCCAGCGGTGCGACGGCGGCCAGGTGGTCGGGCCCGGTCAGCACGTGGAAGGCGCCGGCGAGCGCGCCGGTGATCAGGGTCAGCATCGGGTCACTTCGGGGCCATCCGGATGGCGCCGTCCAGTCGAATCACCTCGCCGTTGAGCATCTCGTTCTCGAACACGTGCTGGACGAGCGCCGCGTACTCGTCCGGACGCCCGAGGCGTGGCGGAAACGGCACCTGCTGGGCCAGTGACTGGCGGGCGGCGTCGGGCAGGCTGGACAGCAGCGGGGTATCGAACGTGCCGGGGGCGATCGTCATGACGCGCCCCCCGAGGCGCGCGAACTCGCGCGCCAGCGGCAGCGTCAGCGCGACGAGGCCACCCTTCGACGCCGCGTAGGCCGCCTGGCCGATCTGGCCATCGAAGGCGGCCACCGAGGCGGTGTTGACGATCACGCCGCGCTCGCCACCCTCGGTCGGCGTGTTGGCGGCCATCGCCGCGGCTGCGAGGCGGATCGCGTTGAAGGTACCGACGAGGTTGACCTGGATCACGCGGCTGAAGTGGGCGAGCGGCTGCACGCCGTCCTTCGGCAACACCCGCTCCGCCGCCGGGATGCCGGCGGCGTTGACGAGGCCCCATAGCCCGCCGAGCCCGACCGCCTCGGTGACCGCCCGCTCGACGTCCGCCTCGCTCGTGACGTCGCCGTGCACGAACCGCACGGCGCCGGCATGGGCCGAGGCCTTCGCCAGTCCCTCGGCGGCCTTCAGGTCGAGCACCACGGCGCGGCCACCCGACGCGACGATCCGGTCGACCGTCGCACCGCCGAGGCCCGAGGCTCCGCCCGTGACGAGGACGGTGCGGTCGTGGAGGCGCATGCCGTAGTGCTCCCGTCGAACGACGCCAGCCGTCAGGCCTTGGCGGGGCTCTTCGTGACGCGCAGGTAGGGCTTCTTGGCCACGTAGCCCGGGAAGCGCTTCTGTGCGTCCTCGTCCGAGACCGCCAGCGAGATGATGACGTCGTCACCGGCCTTCCAGTCGGCGGGCGTCGCCACCGAGTGGGCCGCCGTCAGCTGGAGCGAATCGATCACGCGCAGGATCTCGGGAAAGTTGCGGCCGGCGCTCATCGGGTAGGTGAGCGTCAGCTTGATCTTGTTGTCGGGACCCACGACGAACACGGACCGCACCGTCGCGGTATCGCTCGCGTTCGGGTGGATCATGTCGTACTTGTTCGCGATGCTCTTGTCGGGGTCGGCGATCAGGGGAAAGTTCAGCGCGTTCCCGGTGACGTCGCCGATGTCCTGCGCCCACTTCTGGTGGGAGTCGAGCGGGTCGACGCTCAGGCCGATGACCTTGGTGTTGCGCCTGTCGAACTCGCTCTTCAGGCCCGCCACGGCGCCGAGCTCGGTGGTGCAGACGGGGGTGAAGTCCTTGGGGTGGGAAAAGAGCACTGCCCAGGCGCCCTTCTTCCACTCGTGGAAGTTGATGCGTCCCTCGGTGGTGTCCGCCTCGAAATTGGGTGCCTCGTCGCCAAGTCTGACCGCCATGCCGGTTCCTCCCTTTGTGATGGACTCTCGCCCTTCTGACTGACTGTATTTCCGTCGGTGGGCACGCGGCAAGCGGCGTCGACACGCGCCCACCCGGGCATCCGCCGCCGCACCCGCAAACGGAAAGGGGCCGGCGGTCTGGCGACCGCCGGCCCCGGGTGTTCGTGCGCGGGACGCCTAGACGACGTCCTTGTGCGTCACCGGCTGCACGCCCTGCTTCTTCGGGCGGCCCAGCCCCTGGATCTGGATGGTCGGCTGCTCCTTGAGCACTTCCTGCCGGTAGAGCCGCTCCATCTCCATGTGGTGGCGGATCTCCTCCGGGGTCATGTTGCTCTTCTTGCGGGCGGCCACCTTCTCCTCGCGGGCGTTCTTCGCGATGCCCAGCTCGTCGAGGTCCGTCTGCGCGCCGGCGGCCACCGCCTCCGCGTTGAGCTGCAGCGAATGGCCGGTCCCCGACAGGGGCACGTTCTTGTTGCCCGCCCAGATCTCGTGGCGGCCGTGCTCCTCGTACCACTTGGTCAGGGTAGCGGTCATGTGCATCTTCTCGATGATGTTCCGCCACCCGATGCCGGTGTTGTAGGCGCAGAAGGAAATCTCGCCCTGCTGCGTGCCGTAGGGGATGATGCACATCTCCGTCCGGCGGAAGTCGTAGTTGAAGAGATCCTGGAACCACATTCCCGCGATGAACAGGAAGTTCCAGCGATCCGCGCGGCGCCGTTCGATGTCCGCCATCGTGCGGTCACCGCTGACCTTCCCGTAGTCCTTGCCGGTGGCGCCGAACGTCTTGTCGAACTTCTTCAGCAGGTCCGCGATGCGGAAGTGGGTCGGTGCCTTGAACGGGTCGTAGTTCCGCATCAGCGCCAGTGCCATCCCGACGACCGACAGGAACTTGCCGCGGGCCGCGTCGTTGACCGAGGCGACGTCCTTCGCGAGCTGCTCGGCCCTCAGGAACGCCGTCACCGGCACCGCTTCCTTCGTTTCCTTGTCGACCATCACGGCCATGCCGATGCCGCAGTTCGGGTGGCAGCCGCAGGTCAGCTGGCCCCAGTCGCGGTCGGGCCCGTGCACGACGTCGGCCCAGTCGGTGAAGGTGGACATGAAGGAGATCGGGAACCAGTCGCGCGTCGGCTCGCCGATGCCCACCTGCGACTTCACGTCGTGCGCGAGGTGCGACAGCGTGTAGCGCTGGGCGGCGCGGCGCTCCGGCGTGACTTCCTCGTCGCGGCCGGTGAAGGACACGGGCTGGAACGACAGGAAGTTGATGCGCCTCGGGTTGTCGAGCGCGAACTCGATGACGCGGCCGACCTGCTCGTTGTTGACGCCGTTGACGATCGTGATGACCGGCACGATGTCGACGCCGGCGTTGTACAGGTTCTCGATCGCGCGCAGCTTGACGTCGAACAGGTTCCCGACGCGGCGGTGCGAGTTGGCGGCGTTGCCGATGCCGTCGAACTGGAGGTAGGCGTAGCGCAGGCCCGCCTCGGCCGCCGCCTTCGCGAACTCGGGGCTCTTGGCGAACTCGATGCCGTTGGTGGCCGCCTGCACCGAGTTGTAGCCCACCTTGCGCGAATAGCGAATGGCGTCGAGGAAGTAGGGCGACATCGTGGGCTCGCCGCCCGAGAACTGCACCGACATCTGGCGGCGCGGCTTGATCGTGATGGCGTTGTCGAGCACCTGCTTGATGTCCTCCCAGCTCAGCTCGTGGACGAAGCCGACCTGGTTGGCGTCCATGAAGCAGGGGTCGCACATCATGTTGCAGCGGTTGGTCAGGTCCACCGTGAGCACGGCGCCGCGGCCGTGCAGCACCGTCGAGGAGCCGTGGTTGTGCAGCTTCTCGTCGTTGTGCGCACGGATGTCACGTCCCGGGAAGACGTCCTCGAGGTGCTTGAAGAACGCCGGGTCGATCGCCATCACGTCCTCGAAGTGCCCGTGGATGGGGCAGTCCTTGATCATGACGATCTTGCCGTCCTTCTCGGTGATGGTGGCCTTGATTTCGCCCACCTTCTCGTTGAGCAGGACGGAGACGTCCTTCTTGCCGTCGAGGATCGCCTGGCGGGCCTCGATGACGCAGTTGGGGCACAGCGAGTCGGTCTGGCGCGGCCAGCCCAGCTGCGGCTTCGTCTTCTCGTAGGACTTCAGCAGGGGCTTGTCAGACCAGCGCGGTGTGAACGAGGGGTTCTGGTTGATCTTGTTCGCGGCCGAGAACACCTGCCAGATGCCATTGGCGGCAAGCGACAGTCCCTTTTCCACGTATTTCATGGGCGCGTGCATGGTCGTTTGTCTCCTCACACGGTCGGGCGGGCCGTCGAGCCCGGGCCTGAACCGGTCCTGAATGTCGGGAAGCGTTGCCGAATCCCGCAAATGATAGCCAGATGACCGCTGGATTTGTTCGGGATTCCAGTGGAATGGCAATTTTGGCGGGTGGGCGGGCGGCCCGGTCGGCGGCAGGTCATTGCCGACCATTCTGGTCTGCGATGGCGTCCCCCCGCATCTGATTTGGCCGGCGAGTGGGTCACGCCATATCAATCTGCTTCAGAGATTGAATCTCTCAGATCATTGTATTTCTCTTATGAGCGATCAGACTGCACACTGTTCGGACCATGGCACTGCACGACGACTTCCCGCCGCCTACGTCCGCTGCACCCTTCTGCCAGCCCGGGGCCCAGGGGCTGTACGACCCAAAGCATGATCACGACGCCTGCGGCGTCGGGTTCGTCGTGCACGTCAAGGGCAAGAAGTCCCACGGAATCGTCCGCGACGCGCTGCAGGTGCTCATCAACCTCGAACACCGGGGGGCCTGCGGCTGCGAGGCCAACACCGGCGACGGCGCCGGCATCCTGATCCAGATTCCGGACGCGTTCTTCCGTGCCGTGCTGCCGTTCGAACTGCCGGCCCAGGGAGCCTACGGCGCGGGCCTCGTGTTCCTGCCGCACGACGCGCGCGACCGCGAGACGATCAAGTCCTTCATCGCGCGCGTGGCCGAGGAAGAGGGGCAGCGCCTGCTCGGCTGGCGCCACGTGCCGACCGACAACCGCATGGTCGGGGACAGCGCCAGGGCGACGCAGCCGGCCTTCGAGCAGGTGTTCATCGCCGCCGGGCGTCCGGTCGCGACCGAGGACGACCGCAAGCGCTTCGAGCGAAAGCTGTTCGTCATCCGCAAGCGGGTCGAGCGCGCGGTCGACACGATGCAGGTGAAGGTCAGCGCGCTCAGCAAGCGCTTCTTCTACATCGTCAGCCTGTCGGCCAACACGCTGATCTACAAGGGGATGCTGCAGGCGAAGCAGCTCGGCCCGATGTTCCCGGACCTGGCCGACGAGCGGCTGGTGTCGGCGCTGGCGCTCGTCCACCAGCGCTTCAGCACCAACACGTTCCCGTCGTGGCCGCTGGCGCACCCGTACCGGATGGTCGCGCACAACGGCGAGATCAACACGCTGCGCGGCAACATCAACTGGATGCACGCGCGCGAGGGGTTGCTGCAGAGCGACGTGCTCGGGGACGACCTGGCGAAGGTGCTGCCGGTCATCCGGGAGGGGGGCAGCGACACCGCCACCTTCGACAACGTGCTCGAGATGCTCGTGATGGCCGGGCGGTCGCTGCCGCACGCCGTCCTGATGATGATTCCCGAGCCGTGGAGCGGCAACGAGAGCATGCGCCCGGACCGGCGCGCGTTCTACGAGTACCACTCGTCGCTGATGGAGCCCTGGGACGGGCCGGCGGCGATCGCGTTCACCGACGGTTCGGTGATCGGCGCCGTGCTCGACCGCAACGGGCTGCGGCCCTCGCGCTACTACGTGACCAGGGACGACCGGGTGATCATGGCGTCCGAGGTGGGCGTACTCGACATCGCCCCCGAGAACGTGCTGGTCAAGGCGCGGCTGCAGCCGGGCCGCATCCTGCTCGTCGACACGGTGAAGGGCCGCATCATCGACGACGAGGAGATCAAGCGCGAGCTGGCGGCCGAGCACCCCTACCAGGCGTGGCTCGACGCCCACCTGATCGACATCGACGACCTGCCGCCCGCGCGCGCCGAGAAGCCCGAGCACGCCACCGTGTTCAGCCGGCAGCAGGCCTTCGGGTACACGCAGGAGGACCTGCGCGTGCTGATCGCGCCGATGGCGACGAGCGGCGAGGAGCCCATCGGCTCGATGGGCACCGACACCGCGCTGGCCGTGCTGTCGGACAAGCCGCGCCTGCTCTACGACTACTTCCAGCAGCTGTTCGCGCAGGTGACCAACCCGCCCCTCGACGCGATCCGCGAGGAGCTGGTGACGTCGATGGCGTCGACGATCGGGCCCGAGCGCAACCTGTTCGAGCCCGAGCCCGAGTCGTGCCGGCAGATCCACATCAAGTACCCGATCATCCACAACGAGCACGTGGCCAAGCTGCGCCACCTGCCGCCTGACGTCCCGTTCCGTTCGACGACGCTGTCGATGCTGTTCGACGCCGAAAGCGGCGGCGCGGGCCTGACGCGGGCGATGGACGATCTGTGCCGGCGCGCGAGTGAGGCGGTCAAGGCCGGCTTCGACATCCTGATCCTGTCCGACCGGGGCGTGGGGCCGAAGCAGGCGCCGATTCCGAGCCTGCTGGCCACGGCGGGCGTGCACCATCACCTGGTGCGCGAGGGCACGCGCACGCGCTGTGCGCTCGTGGTCGAGTCGGGCGACGCGCGCGAAGTGCACCACGTCTCACTGCTGCTCGGCTACGGCGCCGGCGTGGTCAACCCGTACGTCGCGTTCGAGTCGATCGACGACATGATCCGGTCGGGCATGCTGCCCGGCATCGATCGCGACAAGGCCATCCAGCACTACATCAAGGCGCTCAACAAGGGCATCCTGAAGGTGATGTCCAAGATGGGGATCTCGACGCTGCAGAGCTACTGCGCGGCGCAGATCTTCGAGGCCCTGGGGCTCGAGCAGGCCTTCATCGATCGGTACTTCACGCACACGACCTCGCGGGTCGGGGGCGTCGGCATCGACGTGATCGCCGAAGAAGTGCGGCGGCGGCATGCGCACGCGTTCGGCCGGCAGCCGGTGCGTCCGCAGGAGCTCGAACCGGGCGGCGAGTACCAGTGGCGACGCGACGGGGAGTTCCACCTGTTCAACCCCGACACCGTGTTCAAGCTGCAGCACGCCACCCGCTCAGGGCAGTACAAGATTTTCAAGGACTACACCCGCGCGGTCGACCAGCAGAACGAACACCGGGCGACGCTGCGCGGACTGTTCCGCTTCAAGCCGGCCGGCCAGCCCATTCCCCTCGAGCTCGTCGAGCCGGCCTCGTCGATCGTCAAGCGGTTCGCGACCGGCGCGATGTCGTACGGCTCGATCAGCCAGGAGGCGCACGAGACGCTGGCGATCGCGATGAATCGGATCGGCGGCCGCTCGAACACCGGCGAGGGCGGAGAAGACCCGGAACGCTTCCTGCCGATGGCCAACGGCGACTCCAGGCGCAGCAAGATCAAGCAGGTGGCCTCTGGCCGCTTCGGCGTGACGAGCGAGTACCTGGTCAGCGCCGAGGAACTGCAGATCAAGATGGCGCAGGGCGCCAAGCCCGGTGAGGGCGGCCAGCTGCCCGGGCACAAGGTGTACCCGTGGATCGCGAAGACGCGGCACTCGACGCCGGGCGTGGGCCTGATCTCGCCGCCGCCGCACCACGACATCTACTCGATCGAGGACCTGGCGCAGCTCATCTTCGACCTGAAGAACTCGAACCCCGCGGCGCGGATCTCGGTGAAGCTCGTCGCCGAGGGCGGCGTGGGCACCGTGGCGGCCGGCGTGGCGAAGGCGCACTCGGACGTCGTGCTGATCTCCGGCCACGACGGCGGCACCGGCGCGTCGCCGCTGACCAGCCTGAAGCACGCCGGCATGCCGTGGGAACTCGGCCTGGCCGAGACGCAGCAGGTGCTGGTGCTGAACAAGCTGCGCGACCGGATCATCGTGCAGGTCGACGGACAGATGAAGACGGGCCGTGACGTCGTGATTGGCGCGCTGCTCGGGGCCGAGGAGTTCGGTTTCGCGACCGCGCCGCTCGTCGTGATGGGCTGCATCATGATGCGCGTCTGCCACCTGAACACCTGCCCGGTGGGCATCGCGACGCAGGACCCGCAGCTGCGGGCCAAGTTCAGCGGCACGCCCGAGTTCGTCGAGAACTTCTTCTACTTCATCGCCGAGGAAGTCCGCGAGCTGATGGCGGAGCTCGGCTTCCGCGACCTCGACGACATGATCGGCCGCGCCGACTGCCTCGACTTCGAGCCGGCGGTGAACCACTGGAAGGCGAAGGGGCTCGACCTGACGCCGCTGCTGCACCAGCCGGAACTGCCGGCGTCGGTGGCGCGCCGTCGCGTGCGCGCGCAGGACCACGAGCTCGAGGGCGCGCTCGACAACCTGCTGATCGAGAAGTGCCGCCCGGCGCTCGACTCCCGCTCGCCGGTGGAGTTCGACATCCAGATCCACAACTCGGATCGGACGGTGGGCACGATGCTCGGGTACGAGGTGACGAAGCGGTACGGCGGCGAGGGCCTGCCGCACGACACCATCCGCATCACGTTCAACGGGTCGGCCGGCCAGAGCTTCGGCGCGTTCGTGCCGCGCGGCGTGTCGATGACGCTCGTGGGCGACGCCAACGACGGCCTGGGCAAGGGGCTGTCGGGCGGCCGGATCGCGGTGTTCCCGCCGCCGCAGTCGCCCTTCAAGGCCGAGGAGAACATCATCGTCGGCAACGTGGCGTTCTACGGCGCCACCAGCGGCGAGGGGTACGTGCGCGGCGTCGCGGGCGAGCGCTTCTGCGTCCGCAACAGCGGTGCCACCGTGGTGGTCGAGGGGGTGGGCGACCACGGCTGCGAGTACATGACGGGCGGACGGGTCATCGTGCTCGGCCGGACCGGCCGCAACTTCGCCGCCGGCATGAGCGGCGGCGTCGCCTACGTGCTCGACGAGGACGGCGATTTCGCCCGCCGCTGCAACCGCGAGATGGTGGATCTGGAGTCGCTCATCGACGCGGACGAGGTCGACCTCGTGCAGAACGCGATCATGCGCCACATCGCGGCCACCGGCAGCACGCACGCGGAGCGGCTGATGGGCGACTGGGACGCGCTACAGCGGAAGCTGGTCAAGGTGATGCCACGGGAGTACAAACGGGCGCTGGCGGAGCAGGCCAAGCGGCGGGTGGCGGAGGAGGCCGTGGTGATGGCGGGGGCGGAGCCCAAGGCCCGGGCGTCCCGTGAGGGGGTGCAGGCCCATGGGTAAGGTCACTGGCTTCATCGAGATCCGGCGGAAGAAGCATCCGTCGCGGCCCGTCGAGGAACGTCTGCGGGACTGGCAGGAGGTCTACCTGCCGTACCCGACCGGCGAGCTCGAGGCGCAGGGCGCCCGCTGTATGGACTGCGGGATTCCGTTCTGTCATCAGGGCTGTCCGCTCGGCAACCTGATTCCCGACTGGAACGACCTGGTCTACCGGGACCGCTGGCGCGCGGCGATCGACCGGCTGCACGCGACCAACAACTTCCCGGAGTTCACGGGCAAACTGTGCCCGGCGCCCTGCGAGGGCGCGTGCGTGCTCGGCATCAACGACGACCCGGTCACGATCAAGTCGATCGAGGCCACGATCATCGACCGCGCCTTCTCCGAGGGCTGGGTGACGGCCAACCCGCCGTCCACGCGGACCTGGAAGAAGGTGGCGATCGTCGGCTCGGGACCGGCGGGCCTGGCGGCCGCGGATCAGCTGAACCGCGCGGGGCACTCGGTGACCGTGTTCGAGAAGTCGGACCGCATCGGCGGCCTGCTGCGCTACGGCATCCCGGAATTCAAGATGGAGAAGCGCGTCCTCGACAGGCGGCTGGCGCTGCTCGAGGCCGAGGGCGTGGTGTTCCGGCCCGGTGTCAACGTCGGCGTGGACATGCCCGCGTCGCGGCTCCGCTCCGATTTCGACGCCGTGCTGCTGGCGGGCGGCGCGGGACAGCCGCGCGACCTGCCGGTGCCGGGGCGCGAGCTCAGGGGCATCCACTTCGCGATGGACTACCTGACGCTGCAGAACCGGAGGTGCGAGGGCGACGCGATTGCCGACGCGGACTTCATCTCGGCGCAGGACAAGCACGTGATCATCATCGGCGGCGGCGACACCGGCGCCGACTGCCTCGGCACCGCACACCGGCAGGGCGCCAGGTCGGTGCACCAGCTCGAGCTGATGCCGATGCCCCCCGAGGCGCGGGCGGCGGACAACCCGTGGCCGCAGTACCCGGTGGTCTTCCGGGTCTCGTCGGCGCACGAAGAGGGCGGCGAGCGGCTGTTCGCGGTGTCGACGCAGCGGTTCAGCGGCGACGAGTTCGGCCGCGTCAAGGCGCTGCACGCGGTGAAGGTCGAGATGGTGAAGAAGGACGGCAAGGTGTCCTTCGTGCCGGTGCCCGAGAGCGAATTCGAACTGCCGGCGGACCTGGTGCTGCTGGCGATGGGCTTCGTCGGGCCCGAGAAGGGGCCCCTGCTCGACGACCTGGGCGTGTCCCGCACCGACCGCGGCAACGTGGCGCGCGACGGACGGTGGATGACCAGCGTGCCCGGCGTGTTCACCGCCGGGGACATGCAGCGCGGACAGTCGCTCATCGTCTGGGCGATCGCCGAGGGCCGCAGCGCGGCGCGTGCGATCGATCAGTATCTGATGGGCGAGTCACAGCTGCCCGCGCCGCTCCAGTAGATGTCGGTTCGTGACCTCCTGATCGTGGGGGCCGGACCGGCCGGCCTGGCCACGGCGATCGCCGCGCGCCAGCACGGGCTCGACTTCTCCGTCGTGGAGAAGGGGGTGCTCGTCAACTCGATCTACCGCTTTCCGGTGCACATGGTGTTCTTCACCACGCCGGAGCTGCTCGAGATCGGCGGCCTGCCGCTCGTCACCCCGTACGAGAAGCCCACCCGCCTCGAGGCGCTGCGCTACTACCGGCGCGTCGTGGACACCTACCAGCTGGCGATCGCCTGCCAGGAAGAGGTGCTCGAGATCGAGCGCGAGGTCTTTCGCGACGGCGAAGCCGTGTTCGCGGTGACGACGCGCGGCCGCAACGGCATGACCCGCGCGCGGATGGCCAGGGCCGTGGTGCTCGCCATCGGCTACTACGACCGGCCGAACCGCCTGGGCGTGCCCGGCGAGGACCTGCCGCACGTGGCCCACTACTACGGCGAGGCGCATCCGTACTACCGGCAGCGCGTCGTCGTGGTGGGTGGCAGGAATTCCGCGGCCGAGGCGGCCCTCGAGCTGTACCGCGCCGGCGCCCACGTGACGCTCGTGCACCGGCACGCCGCGCTCGGCGACACCATCAAGTACTGGGTACGTCCCGACATCGAGAACCGGATCAAGGAGGGGGCGATTCCGGCCCGATTCGAGACGCGCGTCGTCGAGATCCGGCCCTCACACGTCGTGGTCGAAGGGCCCGCCGGGCGCGAGGAACTGCCGGCCGAGGGCGTGCTGCTGTTGACCGGCTATACGCCGGACGTGGACCTGATGCGCCGGGCGGGCATCCAGTGCGACGGGCAGACGCTGGCGCCCACGCTCCATCCCGACACCTTCGAGACGAACGTGCCCAACCTGTTCGTGGCCGGCGGCGCCATCGCCGGACGTCACACGGGCAACATCTTCATCGAGAACGGCCGGTTTCACGGCGGCCGGATCGTCGAGACGCTGGCCGCGCGGCTGCGCGACCGCGACTGAACGGACGCCGGGCCGGACGCGAGTCCGTCGCTCCCCGGCTAGTGCACGCCGCCGCCGGTCCAGGGCGCGCCGTGCGGGCGGATCGTCTTGAATTCCAGCAGCTCGATCAGGCCCTGGCAGCGGGCCAGGATGCTCGTGCGTTCGAGCAGGGCCTGGCGCTCGATCGGCTCGAACGCCATGTACTGCGCCAGCGCGTTGACGAGGTCCTCGTCGGACACCGCGGACGGGAACGGGAAGCGCGGCTCGCCGCTCGAGCGTTCCGCGGCGGCCACGAGCAGCGCCTCGAGGCGCAGCCTCTGGCGGCGGAGCTGGGCACGGTCGTCGTCGGTCGTCGGCTCGGGCAGGGCCTCGACGTGCGCCAGGCGGTAGGCTCGGCTCTCGTCCTCGCCCGTGACGTGGAACTTCTCGAGGCCCCGGAGCACGATGTTGAAGCGCCCGTCTGGCAGGGCCTCCGAGTGCGTGATCACGCCCGCGCAGCCCACCGGGTAGACGGCCGGCCGACCCTCGTAGTTGGCCTGGTAGCCCGGCTGCAGCAGCACCATCCCGATGATGCGATCGCCGGCCAGCGCGTCCGACACCATCTCGCGGTACCGCGGCTCGAAGATGTGGAGCGGCAGGAAGACGTTCGGAAACAGAACGGCGTTCGGCAGCGGGAAGATCGGAATCGTCGGCGGCAGCACGTCAGTGAATCGTCTTCGTCTTGCGGTCCATGTAGTCCATCAGGACGTACTGGCCCAGGGTGTACGGGGTGGTGAAGTAGGCCTTGCCCCGGCAGATCGAGGCGACCCGGCGGACGAAGGCGACGAGGTCGTGGTCGCGGGCCAGCATGAAGGTGTTGATCATGATGCCGGCCTTCTGGCAGGCGTTCACTTCGGCGAACGTCTCGGACACGATGTACGGGTCGAGGCCGAACGCGTTCTTGTAGATCTGGCCGTCGGGGCGCGTCAGCGCCGAGGGCTTCCCGTCGGTGATCATCACGATCTGCCGCATGTCCTTCTTCTGGCGCTCGAGGATGCGGCGCGCCAGGCGCAGGCCCTCGCGGGTGTTCGTGTAGTACGGCCCGACGCGCACGCGCCCGAGCTGCTTGAGCGGGATCTCCTCCGCCGAATCGTGGAACAGCACCGCGTGCAGGGAGTCACCCGGGTACTGCGTGCGGATCAGGTGCGACAGGGCGAGCGCCACCCGCTTGGCCGGCGTGAAGCGGTCCTCGCCGTAGAGGATCATGCTGTGGCTGCAGTCGAGCATGATCACCGTCGCGCACGAGCTCTGGTATTCGCTCTGCGCCACCATCAGGTCGGCGTAGTCGACGTCGATCCCGCCCTCCGTGCCCGCACCGCCCGCTGCGTGCAGCCGCTGCACGGCGTTGAGGATGGTGCCGCTCGGGTCGATGTTGATGGTGTCGCCGAACTCGTAGGGCTTCGATGCCGCGATCGCCTCGACGCCCGTGCTGAGGTGGCGCGTGTCGTGGCGCCCCGCGCTGCTGCGGCCCACCGAGCCCAGCAGGTCGCGCAGTACGCGGTAGCCGAGGAAGTCGAGGGCCTTGTCCGTCACCTCGAAGGTGACCGCTCCCGCGTCCCGGTCGCCCGCACCCTCGCGGTCGGCCCGGTCGCCGTCGAGGTCGGGCGCGGCCGTGACGAAGCCCTGCTCGAGCATGCGCTCGATGATCTGCTGGATCAGATCCTCGAGCTTCTGCCGCGCGGCATCCTGGTCGCCGTCGGCGGGCTCGCCGAGCAGCTGCTGCATCGCCTCGTCCGAGAGCACCCCGCCCGAGAACAGCGCCTCGAGGATCGCGTCGTGCAGCGCCTGCATGGTGCGATCCTCGTCGCCCCCCCCGGGATCCCACGGGTTGCTGAAGCCGCTCGACAGCAGCAGGTCGGACAGCCGCGAGACGAGGTCCTCGAGGTCGATCTCGTCCAGCAGATCCCCGGTGTACTTGGTGTACCGGAACTTCATGGTGCCATCCTGCCCGCGCGGCGCAGACCGTCAGTTGTAGTACTTCTTGCCCTTGCCCGACGACGATGGCATCCGCGCGCCTTCGTCCGGCATCTCGCGCGCGGGGCGGCGGGGAGCCGCCGGCTCCGCGGCGTGATAGCCGCGATCCTCGCTGCGGCTGATCTTCTTGAGCGCGTAGAGGCCCTCGAGGACGAAGTCGACGCCCGACGCCACGAGCGGCGGCTCCGCATCGTCCGGGATGCCGGCCTCGTGCGCCAGTTCCACCAGCCCCTGCACCTGGCGCGCGTGCGCCAGCACCTCGGTCGCGCTCATCGTGTCGCCCAGCTGGAGGCTTCCCCCCAGGTCGAACCACTCCAGCACCCGGCGGGAGTCGAGGTGGGCCAGGTAGCCGTCGGCCACCGTCGCGACCGCCGCCCGGACGAGCTCGCGCGCGACCGCTTCGGCGCCCTTCAGCTCGCCCTCGTACTCCAGCTCGAACTTGCCGGTCATGGACGGCAGCGCCGCGTAGACGTCGCTGATGCGCGGCACGGCCACCGTTTCGCCGGCCAGCAGCGCCCGGCGCTCGGCGTTCGACACGACGTTCTCCATCGCCGAGATCGGCAGGCGCTGGCTGACGCCGCTGCGCTTGTCGATGCGGCGGTCCTGCCGCGCCTGGAACGCAATCTCCTCGACCGTCTCGGCGACGAACGCCGGCACCTCGACGCCGGGCGCCGAGCCGCCGCGCGCCAGCCACGCCTCCTGGGCCGTGATCGCCATCGCCTCGCCTCGTCCGGACGGGTAGTGGGTGCGGATCTCGGAGCCGATGCGGTCCTTGAGCGGGGTGATGATCTTGCCGCGCGCCGTGTAGTCCTCGGGGTTGGCGGTGAAGGCCATCAGGACGTCCAGCGGCAGGCGGACGGGATAGCCCTTAATCTGCACGTCCCCTTCCTGCAGGATGTTGAACAGGCCGACCTGGATCTTGCCGGCCAGGTCCGGCAGCTCGTTGATGGCGAAGATGCCGCGATTGGCGCGGGGCAGCAGGCCGTAGTGCATCGTCAGCTCGCTCGAGAGCTGCAGCCCCGACTTGGCGGCCTTGATCGGATCGATGTCGCCGACCATGTCGGCAATCGTCACGTCAGGCGTCGCCAGCTTCTCGACGTAGCGGGCCTCGCGCGACAGCCAGGTCACCGGCGTGGCGTCACCCTCGGCGGCGATGCGCGCGCGGCAGGCCGCGCAGAGCGGCGCCAGCGGATCGTCGTTGATCTCGCACCCGGGCATGACGGGAATCGTGTCGTCGAGCAGCGTCACCAGGGCGCGCAGCAGCCGGGTCTTCGCCTGGCCGCGCAGCCCCAGCAGGATGAAGTGGTGCTGCGACAGCAACGCGTTGATCACCTGCGGCACGACCGTGTCGTCGTAGCCGATGATGCCGGGGAACAGCGGGCCGCCCGCACGCAGGCGGCGGATCAGGTTCTCGCGGACTTCCTCGTGCACGCTGCGGTGGGGTACGGCACCGCGCTCGACGGCGCGCCGCAGGTCGCCCAACGTCGAGATGGTCGAAGCTGTGGACATGCAGCAATCGTAGTCCCACCGGCGCTCGCAGGCTACCCGCTCGGGCGGCCGGCTCCAGGGAAACGCCGCATGGCACGGCCCGACGGCGGCGCCCGGCTTAGCATGTAAGGTCATGTCACAGGGCTCATCCGACCGCCGTCCGCTGGTCTTCGCGCACCGCGGCGGCTGCGCCATCGGCCCCGAGAACACCCTGGCCGCGTTCGACCTGGGCCTGGCCGCCGGCGCCGACGGGCTGGAGTGCGACGTGCACCTGTCCGCCGATGGCGTCCCCGTGGTCTGCCACGACGCGACCCTGGATCGCACCACCGACGCGACCGGACCGGTGGCGGCGCGCACGGCGGCCGCGCTGGCCGGCGTCGATGCCGGCTGGGCCTTCGCGGCCGGTGACGGCCGCCATCCATTTCGTGGGCTGGGCATTGGCGTCCCCACGCTCCGCCAGGTCCTGGAGCGGTATCGCGACAGCCAGATCATCGTCGAGATGAAGACCGACGACCCCGAACTCGGGCGCCGGGTCGCGGCCGACGTACGTGCCACGGGCGCGGCGGACCGGGTGTGCGCGGCGGGCGAGTGGCCCGACAGCCTGCGGGCGGCTCGGCAGGCGCTGCCCGAGATGATGTCGAGTGCCTGCCGGCCCGAGGTCCGGATGGCCGTATACCGGTCGTGGGTGGGGTGGCCGGTGCGCCGCCCGGCCTATTCCCGCTACCAGGTGCCGGAGCTGGCCGGGGACACCCGGATCGTCTCGCCCAGATTTGTCCGGCACGCGCATCGGGCCGGGCTCACCGTCGAGGTCTGGACGGTGGACGAGGCCGACGACATGGCCAGGCTGCTGAGCTGGGGTGTGGACGGC
>CAWULT010000009.1:0-70113 GCA_963923455.1 uncultured bacterium | reverse complement strand
GTCGAAGGGGCCGGCCCCCGGGGGCGGGAAGGCCCGCCCGGGGGGGCGCTCGAGCGCCGCCGCCCTGAACGGCCCGGCGCGGTGGGCAAGGTGGCCTACGTGGGCCGGTTCCGCCAGTGGGCCGGGCCGGCGGCCGCCACCGACTCGATGGCGGCCACGGCCTGGGCCAGCGCGTCGTAGCGCGCGTACTCCGCCGCGAGGCTGCGCGCCCGCTCCCGGTAGGCGGGCTCGTGCAGCAGTGTCCGCACGGCCGCCCGCACGCGCTCGGGCGCGGGCGTCGCCGTCTTGAGGTTGACGCCGGCCCCCGCCCAGGCGACACGCGAGGCCACTTCGGGCTTGTCTTCCGTCTCTCCGGCGACGACGAGCGGCACGCCGTACGAGAGCGCGATCTGCACGCCGCCGTAGCCGCCGTTGGTCACCATCACCGCGGTCTTCGGCAGCAGCGCCGGATACGACAGGAAGGTGCTGAACCGCGCGTTCCGCGGCACGTCGCGCAGCCCGAGGCTCTCGACCGGCCGGCCGCCGGTCGACACCACCACCAGCACCTCCTCGCCGGCGAGTCCGGCCAGCGCCGGCCCGATGAGGGCCGGCGTCTCGTTGGCGATCGTCCCCTGCGTGACGTGCACGACCGGGCGAGGCCCGTCGAGTTCGGAGAAGAAGTCCGGCGGCGTCCAGTCCGCGGGCGCCTCGGCGGGAATCATCCCGATGAACGTCACGTTCGGCGGCAGGTCGCGCCGCGGATACTCGAGGCTCGGAATCGTCGGCTGCATGCACACCGCGGCGCGGTCCACGGCGTTCAGCCACCAGCCCGTCGGGTCGAGGCCGAGCTGCCGGCGCGTGCGGTTCCAGTGCCCCTGCACGTCCCGGAAGAGCACGTGTTCGACCAGGGCGTTGAGCGCCCGGTTGCGCATGCGTCCGAGCGCGCTCGCGCTCGGCGGCAGCCCGAGCCCGAAGGGCGCCGCGTCGACGCTGTTGACGGTCAGCGGCAGGACGAACAGGATGGCCAGGGGCGGGCC
Source organism: uncultured bacterium (assembly GCA_963923455.1). Taxonomy (GTDB): domain Bacteria; phylum Acidobacteriota; class Vicinamibacteria; order Vicinamibacterales; family UBA2999; genus CAWULT01. The sequence goes on along the minus strand of CAWULT010000009.1, from coordinate 69,097 downwards.
ACCCTGTTCGTGATGGAACAGGGCCCCCAGCATCCCGGGATCGCCCACGACGACCGCCGGTTGGACGTCGTCGCAGATCCGCCGCAGGTCGCGCAGTTGGCCGGGCGCCCCGTCGATGAAGACGTGCTTCATGTCGAACTTGAGCTGTGACAGGCCGGAGAGCCTGGCACGCTCGGGGAACTCGTCGCTGAAGCGGGCGTCGTCGTAGTCGGGGGCGTGCTCGAACGGCAGGAAGCGCGCGCCGGTGGCCTCGATTCGCGGGCGGTACTTCCGGCCGCTGTACCAGCACACCTCGTGTCCCCGCGCGACCAGCGCCCGACGGGCAGCATCGGGTTGACGTGACCGATGACCGGAACCGTGCCGACGAGGATGCGTGCCATCTTTCAGGCGCCCCGGCCGCCGCGCGCGACCGCGGACGTCGACGGGGTGGCGGCCGCGGTCAGCGGGCCGGAGCGCTCGCCGCCGGCGCCTTTCCCTCCGCGGCGGCCTTCTCGGCGTCCCGCGCCACCTCGAGCAGATTGAACATGCTCATGTTGCCCTCGTGGCAGGCGTATTCGATGAGCTCGCCCTCCGTGGGCCGCATGGGCAGGATCACCGTCCAGGGCCGTACCCAGGTGGTCGGGTCCTCGATGGTCAGCCGCAGTTCGAGCTGGTTCGGCCCGACGCGCGTGTACCGCTCCGTGAGGTGCAGGCCCGTCGTCGAGCCCCGATAGTTGTTCTGCCCCGAGAAGTTCGTCGTCTCGACGACCAGCGTGTCGCCCTCCCAGTGTCCCCGGGACGAGCCGAGCCACTGTCCGATCTTCCTCGGCAGGCCCGGGCGGCCGTCGAGCGGGACGACGCGCGCCTCGTGAATCATCTCGTGCACGATCACCACCGAGTCGGGCGACTGCACGATCTGGACGTTGTTGTTGTAGAGCGTCGGCAGGCTGGCCGAGGGCAGCCCGTAGGTGATGCAGCGCTCCTGGTTGCCGCGGTCGAGCCACGAGGCGTTGACGTTGGTGCGCGGCTGGCCACCAGGGCCCCGCCGTGCCTGCCCCTCGGGGGTCATCTCCGGGATTCGTCCGTCGGGGGGATCCACGATGAGCGACGTGCGGTGGTCGGACGTCAGCGTTCGGCCCGGATCGGTCCACCACTGGGCGTGGTTCAGGCCCGGCGTGACCGCCTCCGGCGGGCCGTCCATGCGGCGGCCTGCCCGGCCTTCAAGCGCCTTCACTTCCTCCGCGGTGTAGAACTCGCGGTTGCCGAACTCGCGCGGCCGCTCGAGAGGGGTGATCGTGCGGTAATCCCACGTGCCCTGCAGGTCGGGGTGCCCCCACGGGGTCCGCGCCGCCGCGGCGGGAGCGGCCTTGGCCCGGCTGGCCGGGGCTTGAGCCCGAGCCGGCGCCGGGGCGAGCCACGCCCATCCTATTGCCACGCCGACCATCAGCACGTTCGCTACGCGAGCACCCATACGTCTCTCCTGAGTTCGGGGCCGGCGAGTCCGTTGCCGATTCCTGGGCTCGGAAGCCCGCCGCCGACACCCACGTCCTGTTGCGAGGGGGATATTACCCCCCTTTCTCCGTCGCCGCCATGCGGGTGTCGCCCCGGCCGGGGCCATGCCGGCCAAGGGGCAGCGGGCTGGTCCGGGGAGGTCGGCTGGCGGCACTCATACATGGAACGTCTCAGTTCTGACGAAACGGGTATTTCCATGTATTGGGGGGACTCTGTACACACGGCTGCGGGAGGAGCTGCATGCACCGATTCTTCAGGGGAATTCTCGTCGTCGTCGGCCTCGCCGTGGCGCCGTCCGCCGTGTTCGCCCAGGCGTCGATCGTCGGCACGGCACGTGATGCCTCGGGCGCGGTGTTGCCTGGCGTCACGGTCGAAGCCTCGAGCCCGGCGCTGATCGAGAAGACTCGCGCCGTGGTCACCAACGGCGTCGGTCAGTACTCGATTCAGGACCTGCGGCCGGGCACGTATTCGGTGACGTTCTCGCTGCCGGGGTTCAGCACGGTCAGGCGCGACGGCATCGAGCTGGCGGGCAGCTTCATCGCGACCGTGAACGCCGACCTGCGCGTCGGCGGTGTGGCGGAGACCGTCACCGTGAGCGGCGAAGCTCCGGTCGTGGACGTCACGAGCGCCCGCACCGAGCAGACCATCGCGGGCAAGACGGTGGCCGAGATTCCGACGTCGCGCCTCTACTCCTCGCTGACGCAGCTCGTGCCTGCGCTGAACGTCCAGGGCAACGACGTCGGCGGATCGCAGGGCAACGTGTTCAGCGTGTTCCAGATCCACGGCGGACGCCGCAACGAGGGGCAGGTGCTCATCGACGGCATGAGCGCCGGCTATCAGGGCATGGGCGTGTCGGGGTATGCCCCGGAGGTCGGCAACTCGCAGGAGATCGTGTTCTCGCTGAGCGGCGGCCTCGGCGAGGCGACGACAGGCGGGCCGCAGCTGAACATCATCGGCAAGCAGGGCGGCAACACGTTCGCCGGGAGCTTCTTCATCAACGGGTCGGGCAGCGCCTTCGTCGCCGACAACCTCACGCCGGCGTTGAAGGCCAGGGGGCTGTCGACGCCGCTCAAGCCCAAGCAGCTCTGGGACATCAACCCGTCGTTCGGCGGTCCGATCCGGCGTGACCGCCTGTGGTTCTTCGCCACGTTCCGGTACCAGTCGAACCGCCAGACCGTGGCCAGCATGTGGGACAACAAGAACGCGGGCGACAACACGAAGTGGACCTACGAGCCGGACTTCACCAAGCAGTCCGAGGACGACGGTGAATGGCGCAACCACTCCGTGCGGCTGACCTGGCAGGTGACGCCGCGCAACAAGGTCGTCGGCTGGACGGACCTGCACTACAACTGCCTCCACTGTGACGCCGGCGGCTCGAGCTCGGGGCTGACGTTCACCGGGCAGGTGGCCACCAGGGAGGCCCTCCAGCGAAACGAGAACCATCCCAGCAGCCTCACGCAGATCTCGTGGACGTCGCCCGTCACCAACAAGCTGCTCCTCGATGCGAACGTGCAGATCGGGCCGAACTTCTGGTGGGGCGCGCAGCAGAAGAACACCTACGACAAGACGACGATTCCCGTGCGGGACGACGGGCTCACCATCAACAGCCCCAGCGGCCCGGTGACGCTCGCCAACCTCAACTACCGATCGGCCAACTGGTCGGGGCACACCGGGTTCACGACCGTCGGCCAGGGCGCCGTGTCCTACGTGACGGGGTCCCACTCGACGAAGTTCGGCGCCCGCTGGATGAAGAACGACTCGACGTTCCCGAAGAACTACTACAACGACTCCCAGCTCAACTACCGGTTCAACAACGGCGTGCCGTACCAGCTCGTGATGTACGCCGACCAGGCGTCCGTGCAGTCGCAGCAGCAGACGATGATCTCGCTCTACGCGCAGGATCGGTGGACGGTCAACCGGCTCTCATTGACGGGCGGGCTGCGCTACGAACACCTGAGCGACCATTTCGGCGCCCAGCAGATGGGGCCGAATCGCTTCCTGCCCACGGCCGTCGTGTTCCCGGAGCAGGAGGGCCCACTGCATCTCAGCGACATCCAGCCGCGGATGGGTGTGTCCTACGACGTCTTCGGGAACGGCAAGACGGCGGCGAAGGTGTTCCTCGGCCGCTACATCACCACGACGAACACCGTGAACGAGTGGCTGTTCTACAGCCCCGCGGGCGCGCTGAACTTCGTCTCCTCGGTCAATCGGCCCTGGACCGACGCGAACCGCAACTACTCGCCGGACTGCAACCTGCTCGACCCGGCGGCCAACGGCGAGTGCGGTCCGTGGGACAACCCGAACTTCGGCAAGGCGGCCGTGCAGAACCTCACCGTCGATCCGAACACCACGAAGGGCTGGAACAAGCGCGAATACAGCTGGGACCTGACGGCGGGCGTGACGCAGCAGCTCGCCCCCAGGATCTCGCTCGAGGTCGACTACATCCGGCGGAGCTGGGGCAACCTGCAGACCACGTACAACCGTGCGCTGACGCCGGCCGACTTCGACTCCTTCACCTACACGGTGCCGCAGGATTCGAAGCTGCCGAACGGTGGGGGCTATGCGCTGACGCTGTTCGACGTGAAGCCGGCGAAGTTCGGGCGCTACGACTACTTCCAGACGTTCTCGAATGACGCGGGTGGCGCCTACAACCGCTTCAACGGCGTCGACGTCAGCCTGACCGCCCGCCTGCGCGACGTCACGGTCCAGGGCGGCACGAGCACCGGCAACGTCGTCGAGGACGAGTGCGGTGTCGCCAAGGCGCATCCGGACGCCTACATCTCCGCCTACGGATGGGGCGGTTCGCTGAACGCCTTCTCGCCCTTCTTCGGGGGCAACGGCGTACCCGGCCAGTGGCCCCGCGAGTTCTGCCACCGCGAGTCGGGGTTCCAGACGAACGTCAAAGGTCTGGCGTCGTACACGGTGCCCAAGATCGACGTGCTGCTCAGCAGCACGTTCCACAGCGTCCCCTATCCCGGCAACAACTTCCCGAGCGTGACCAGCCAGAGCATTGCCGGGCAGGCCATCATCGTGCCTCAGTTCCAGACCAATCTCGGACGCCCGCTCTCGAGCGGCATCCCGATCGAGTTCGTGAACATCGTGCAGCCGGGCGCGAAGTACATGGATCGCCTCACCCAGGTGGACCTGCGCCTGGGGAAGAACATCCGCTACGGCCGGACGCGGGCGCTGGTGGCGCTGGACATCTTCAACATGTTCAACTCCAACACCCCGGACGTCTACAACCAGAGCTACGTGAACCCGGCCACGTATCTCAATCCGTTGTCGATCACGGTCGGGCGCTTCTTCAAGCTGAGCGGGCAGATCGACTTCTAGGGCAGGCATGCGCTGCCCGCGCACGCGGGGAACGACGAAGGGCGGGTGCCGTGCACCCGCCCTTCGTGTGTCAGGGGGTCAGACCGCCGCGAGGGGAACCGGCTCGGGGCGCTGCCTCGCGACCACGTCCCGGACGATCTCCACGAACAGCGGCACCAGGTCGCTCGTGGCGTTCGGCCGGTAGGCCAGCGCGATGTGCATCTCGACGTGCGGCAACGGCGGCGTCACCGGGCGCAGCACCACCGACGACGTGGCGTGATTGTCCTGCACCCCGGCCGGCACGAGGCATACGCCGAGCCCGGCGGCGACGAGCGCGCAGGCCGTGTACAGGTTGTCCACCTCGTGTGCGATGTGCATGCTGAACCCCGCCTCGCGGCACGCGGCCAGCACGGCGTCGAAGAACCGCGGGCCGTTGCTGCGGGCGAACATGATCTGCGGTTCGCCGGACAGGGCCCGCAGCGGCACGCGCTCGCAGGCCGCGAGCGGGTGGTCCGCCGGCAACGCGATCATGATCGGCTGGCGCATCACCGTCTCGGTGGCGAGGCCGGCGTCGTCGACGGGCAGCGCGACGAACCCGACGTGCAGGCGGCCCTCGCTGATCGCCTGCGCCTGATCCAGGCTGCTCATGTTGCGCAGCACGAGGTGCACCCGGGGGTGCTTCTGCGCGAACTCACGCAGGATCTGGACGAAGACCGGCGCGTCGGCGGGCCCGGCGACGCCAATCGTCAGCTGCCCGACCTCGCCCTGGTTCACGCGTGACGCCAGGTTGGCCGCGTGCGACGCCTGCGCCAGGATCACGCGGGCTTCCTGCACGAACATCCGGCCCGCTTCGGTGAGCTGCACCTGGCGCTTGGTGCGGTGGAACAGCTTGATTCGCAGCTCTTCCTCGAGCTGCCTGATCTGGTGGCTGAGCGGGGGCTGGCTGAGGTGCAGCTGCTCCGCGGCGCGGCCGAAATGCAGCGTCTCTGCCAGCGTCACGACGTAGCGAAGATGGCGCAGTTCCATCAGGGGCGAAAGCTTACACCCGGCGGACGGAGCCCGCGAGGCAGAACTCACAAGGACGCCCGGCGGCCCCATTCCGAGACCGGAACCGCCAGGCGCCCCCCGGGCCCTTGGCCGCGCTACCTGCCCGGCTCGATCCGCAGCAGCGCGCCGTCGTTCTCCGCGGTCAGCAGGTAGAGATGGCCGTCGGGCCCCTGCCGGACGTCGCGAATCCGCTGCTGCAGCTCGCGCAGCATGCCTTCGCGGTGCAGTTCCTCCCACTGCTCGTTGAAGTCGAACCGCTCGAGATGCCCGGAGCGCGGCACCTCGCCCTGACGCATGCCGCCGACGAACAGGTTGTTCTTCCACTGCGGGAACCTGTCGCCCGTGTAGAACGCGAGACCCGACGCCGCGATGGCCGGCACCCAGTAGGCCACCGGTGGCTCCATGTTCTGCCGGTGCGGATCCACGCTGACCCGCGGGCCCAGGTAGAAGCGTCCCGCGTTGACGATGGGCCAGCCGTAGTTGGCCCCGGCCTTCAGTTCGTTGACCTCGTCGCCGCCGTTCGGCCCGTTCTCGACCGACCAGATGGCGCCGGTGACGGGATTCATGGCCAGGCCCAGGATGTTGCGGTGTCCCAGCGTGTAGATCTCCGGCCGGTAGCCGGCCCTGCCCACGAAGGGGTTGTCCTTGGGCACGCTGCCGTCGTCGTTCAGCCGGAGGGTCTTGCCGGCCAGGTTCATCGGATCCTGCGGCGGCATCTTGTCGGGATTGGGATTCCCCTGATTGGCCTGCGGCGGATCCCCGTAGCCCACGGACATGACGAGCGTGCCGTCGCGCGCGAAGAGGATGCGCGAGGCGTTGCCGCTCGGCTGCGCCGTGAAGATGTCCTTCACGTCCACCAGCCGGTTCCCGTCCCAGCGTCCGCGCGCGAGCGTGATCACCCCCGGAGCCGGAGCCGGCCCACGACCGCCGCCGGCGGCCGGCGTGGGCGCCGGCGCGCCCGCCGGCCGCTTGTGATAGGTGAGGTAGACGAGCCGGTTGTCGGCGAACCTCGGGTGCAGCTGGATGTCCATCAGGCCGGCCAGGCCCGTGGCCTGAATGTCGCCCGGCAGCCCCGCGACCGGTGCCGGGTCGAGCACCCCGTTCCGCATCCGCCGGAGCGTGCCGCCACGTTCGGTGACGAGGATCGTGAACGTCCCGCCGGCTTCGGGGATGAAGGCCATGCTCCACGGCTGGTTCAGGCCCTTCGTGATGGTGACCTTGATCGGCCGAACCAGGCCGGTGTCGATCGTCAGCGGCCCGTCGGGCAGCGGTGGTGACGGCCAGACGATCGGTGGTGGCGCCGTTGGCTGCGGCCGGGCGGCGGGGGCCTGTTGGGCGGACACGGCAGTGACCGCGAGCAGCAGGCCCAGGGTTCCGAGAGTCACGTTGCGCATGGAGCACTCCTTCGCGGAGGGTTATACACCGGTTGCCGCCTACCTATACGGAGGTATGCGCCGACTGCGAGACGACATGGCGGCACGATTCGCCGCGACTCGACCATCGGGTGGTGGTATCGTGCCGGCTCATGTCGCAGTGGCTCAAGGGACTCGTCACCGGCGGGATCGCCGCGGCCGTCGTCACCCTCCTCGCGACCGGAGCGTGGCGAGGGCCGTCGCAGCCCGCCGCCGCGTCGTTCACGCGCATGCCGGACGGCAAGCCGAACCTGAACGGCATCTGGGCGGCCAGCAACACGGCCAACTGGAACATCGAGACGCATCAGGCGACGCAGGGACCGGTGACCGCGCTCGGCGCCGCCTTCAGCGTGCCAGGCGGGCTCGGCGTGGTCGAGGGCGGCGCGATTCCCTACACGCCGGAGGCCCGCGCGCAGCGCGACGCCAACGCGAGGAACTGGCTGGCGAACGACCCGGAGGTGAAGTGTTACCTGCCCGGCGTGCCGCGGGCGACCTACATGCCCTATCCGTTCCAGATCGTCCAGTCGACCGAGCCCAACGACCTCCTGCTGACCTACGAATTCGCGTCGGCGAGCCGCATCGTGCACATGAGCACGCCGCAGGAGGCGCCGGTCGAGAGCTGGATGGGATGGTCGAACGGCCGGTGGGAGGGTGACACCCTCGTCGTCGACGTGACGGGCTTCGTCGATCGGACGTGGTTCGATCGGGCGGGGAACCACCACAGTGACGCGCTGCACGTCGTCGAGCGCTACACGCCGCAGGGGCCGGACGTGATCCGGTACGAAGCGACCATCGAGGACCCGAAGGTGTTCACCCGCGCCTGGAAGTTGAGCATGCCGCTGTACCGGCGGGCGGAACGGGACGCGCGGCTGATGGAGTACAAGTGCGTCGAGTTCGCCGAAGAGCTGATGTACGGCCATCTCAGCAAGCCGTCCAAGCCGTGAGCGCGACACGAGGGGCAGAAGCGGAGGCAGGGCATGCGTAGGCGAGTACTGGCGGCGGTGGGCGGGGTCGTCGTGGTGCTGACACTGGGGTGGGCCGTGTCCACGCGCCTCCACGGGCAGGCGCCAGGCAGCCCGGCTGCCGGCGGCGGCACGGGCGCCTACGTCGCGCCCCGCACGGCCTGGGGCGATCCCGACCTGCAGGGCCAGTGGAACAGCCAGACGTCCACGCCGCTCGAGCGGCCGCTCACCGGCGCGCTGGCCGGGAAGGAGACGCTGAGCGACGAGGAAGCCGAGAGCCTCGAGCAGGCGCACCTCGCCAGGGGCGACGCCCCGCCCGCCGCTGGCGACCCGGGAACCTACAACTCGTTCTGGTTCGACCGCGGGAAGGGCCTGAACCGGACGGCGCTCATCCTCGATCCGCCGGACGGGCGCGTGCCGGCCTTCACCCCGGAGGCCGAGCAGCGGCTCGCAGCCGAGCGGACCGAGCGCGCCAGGCGCGGGCCGGCCGACAGCTACGCCGACCTGCCGGTCTGGACGCGCTGCATCACGCGGGGTTGGAACGGCATCGGCAGCAACTACAGCAGCAACACCCAGATCTTCCAGTCGCCCGGCTACGTGGTCATTCTTCAGGAACTGATTCACGAGCCACGGATCGTGCCCCTCGACGGGCGTGCCGGGCTCCCGGGCGACGTGGCGCAGTGGCTCGGCGACTCGCGCGGGCACTGGGAGGGCGACACGCTCGTCGTGGAGACGCGCAACTTCGATCCGCGCGCGAGCTTCCGGGGGTCGTCACCGTCGCTCGTGCTGACGGAGCGCTATACGCGCACCTCGGAGGCCGAGATCGACTACCGGTTCACGATGCACGACCCCGGTACCTACGTGAAGGACTGGACGGTGGGGCGGCCGATGCGCCGTGAGGTGGGCAAGCTCACGATCTTCGAGTACGCGTGCCATGAGGGGAACATCGCCATGACGGGCATCCTCGCCGGAGCCCGCCGCGAGGAGAGAGAAGGCGCCAAGCGCTAGAGCGCCCGCGTGCTACCATCCGGCCGCCACGGCGCCCGATCGTCGTGGCTGAGGAGGAAGCATGGTACGCCTCGGGTCTCTGGCTCCCATTTCGGCCGCACTGGCGGCGCTGGCCGTGGCCGCGCTGTGGGCGCAGGACTCGCCGCCGCCGCTGACGCCGCCGCAGGCCGCCTCCGGCCCGGCGCCCGTGCCCGCCGTCCTTCGCAACTACACGCCGGTCACCGAGGCACAGCTGCGGAACCCGCCCGCCGGCGAGTGGATGATGAACCGGCGGACCTACGATGGCTGGGGCTACAGCCCCCTGTCCCAGATCACCACCGCCAACGTCGCCCGGTTGAAGCCCGTGTGGTCGGTCTCGACCGGCGCGATCAACGGGCACGAGGCCGCGCCCACCGTGCACGACGGCGTGATGTTCGTGGCCACGCCGGGCAGTCAGGTCATCGCCATCGAAGCCCGCACCGGCACGGTCCTGTGGCGCTACCGGCGTCCGCTCGCGCCGTCCGTGATCAATCGGCATCCCACGACGCGCGGCGTGGCGCTGCTGGGCGACAAGGTGTTCCTCGCGGCGAGCGACGCGGTGCTGCTCGCGCTCGACGCGCGCACGGGGCGCACGGTGTGGACGGCCACCGTGGCCGACAACCGGAGCGGCCACTACATGAGCCTCGCCCCGCTCGTGGCCGGCGGGAAGGTGCTCGTCGGCACGTCTGGCGGCGAGCTCGGCATCCGCGGCTTCATCGCCGCGTTCGATCCCGACACCGGCAAGGAGGTGTGGCGCACGTACACCGTGCCAGCCCCGGGCGAGCCCGGCAGTGACACGTGGCCGAAGGGTGGCGATCAGTGGAAGACCGGCGGCGGCTCGGTGTGGGTCACGGGCAACTACGATCCCGAGAGCAACCTGGCCTACTGGGGCACCGGCAACGGTGGACCCTGGATGGGCGACCAGCGTCCCGGCGACAACCTCTACACCTCCTCGACCATCGCCATCGACGTCGCCAGCGGGCAGATCAAGGGGCACTTCCAGTACACGCCCAACGAGTCGTTCGACTGGGACGAGGTGTCGCCGCCCATTCTGGTGGACTTCCAGCGGAATGGCCGGACCGTCAAGGGCCTGATCGACGTCGCCCGCAACGGCTACCTGTGGTTCCTCGATCGGGGCACGGGGCCCATCACATTCGTCCAGGGCGTGCCCCACGTCCGGCAGACCGTCTTCCGCGGCCTCGACCCCGTGACCGGCCGGCCCGACGTGGACCCGGCGCACAAGCCCGGCACGGGCAAGGTCGCGGAGTTCTGCCCGTCACACTGGGGTGGAAAGAACTGGCCCCCCATCGCGTTCAGCCCGCAGACGCGCCTCATTTACGTGCCGGCGAACGAGAACCTGTGCGTGACCAGTGAAGGGCTGCCCGTGAAGTACTCGCCGGGCTCGGCGTTCACCGGCGCGAGGAACGTGATGTCGATCGTGCCGGGTGCCGATCACATCGGCGAGGTGCAGGCCTGGAACGTGGACACCGGGACGCGCGTCTGGACGCACACGTTCGCCAGATCCGCGAACTGGGGCCCGCTCCTGGCGACCGGCGGCGGGGTGGTCTTCGGCGGCGGCACCTCGGACCGGATGTTCCGGGCGTTCGACGCGCGCACGGGCAAGGTGCTGTGGGAGTTCCCCACGAGTTCCGGCGTGATCGGCCAGCCGTCGTCGTTCACCCTCGACGGCCGGCAGTACATCGCCGTGCAGTCGGGATGGGGCATCGACGCGCGCGGGATGCAGAACCGGTTGAACGCCATCCGCCCGGGGGAGTTCCCGGAGGTGCCGGAGGGCGGGGCCGTGTGGGTGTTCGCGCTGGGGGACTGAGATGTGCCAACGGGTCCAGTGTTCGCGATGCGGAAAGGCGTCGTGGGTCGGCTGCGGGCGGCACGTCGAGGAGGTGCTGCGTGACGTGCCGTCCGACCAGCGTTGCACGTGTGCTCCCCGCCGGTCGTGGCTCGACCGCCTGCTCGGCCGGCGCTAGCCGGGGCGCCAGGGAGTGATCATGAAACGTGCAGTCGGTCGGGTGGTCGCGCTGGTGTCGCTGGTGATGGCCCCGGTGCCGGCCTGGGCCCAGTTGCTGGCCGACCGGGACGCGCTCGTCGTCTACGGCCACCATCACCTGAACGTGACGGACGTGGCCGCGCACACGACGTTCTTCGCCGGCACGCTCGGCGGCGTCCCGATCACCATGGCCGGCGAGCAGATCGTGAAGTTCCCGAACGTGCTCGTGTTCCTCCGCCGGCAGCCGCCGAGGGGCGGCACGAAGGGCAGCTCGGTGGATCACATCGGGTTCTCGGTGCCGAACCTCCGTGCGGTGCTCGATCGCGTGCGGGCCAACGGATACCGCATCGTCACCAGCGCGGAGGCGCCACCGGGATGGCGGGTGAAGGACGGCATCGGCACGCAGGCGGGACGCGCCGCCGCCTTCGTGATGGGGCCGGACGAACTCCTGGTGGAACTGGTCGAGGTGCGGGCCCAGAAGGTGCCGACCGCCCTGCACCATGTCCACTTCGCGGGCCCGCAGAACACGGACATGCAGACGTGGTACGGCACCGTGTTCCGCGCGAAGGCGGGACCGGCCGGGGCCCGGACGCCGTCGCTGTCGTTGCCGGGAGTCGAGCTCGACTTCTCGCGCACGCGCGGCGAGGTGGCGGGCACGAAGGGGCGCGTCATCGATCACATCGGCTTCGAGATCGACCGGCTGGACTCGTTCCTGGTGCGCATCGAGGACATGGGTGTCGAGCCGACCGTCATGCAGCGGCTGCCGGCCCTTGGGATGTCGACGGCCTTCATCAACGATCCGTGGGGCACCTCCATCCAGTTGACCGAGGGCCTCGACGACATCAAGTAGGCACGCGTCGCGCCCCGTCAGGGGGCCTTGTTCGCGTCGGGCGCGTCCGGCGGCTTCTGGTAGCCGTTGGCGTCGAGCCGCAGGTCGGGGCGCACCGCGCAGGGCACGCACTGCCCTTGAAAGAGCGCGGGCACCCGGCCGCTGACCGGATTCGTGTACTGGAACCACATCGGCAGGATGGTCGGCCACTCCCACGTGTCGCCGGTGCCGCCGCGGAAGTGCTCCTCGCGCCTACCCAGCGACGTCAACGGAATGTCCGGCGGAAAGTTGCCGCCGCTGAACGCCCGCGACGGCCGGGGCAGCGGGTCCTTGGACTTCGCCCACACGCCGTCCTTCCACGCCACCGGGTTGATGTAGGGCTCGTCGAGCGTCAGGTCCCAGATGCGCCAGACGCCGTCCTCGAGTGCGTACTGGTCGTGATACATGCCGCCCCAGAAGGACGCGCCGAAGAAGGCGCCGGCCTCGCCGACCGTCTTGCCGGTGCGTGGCTGGAACAGGCGGAAGCGGCCCGTCGCGGAGCGGCCATCGTCCGAGATCAGGATCACCGGCTGGACGAGCCAGTGATAGGAGATGCCGGGCCGCGTCGTGGGAGGCTCGCCGCTGACGCGCGCGCTCAGCACCCGATCGCGGCCGACGTAGTAGCCGGCAAACGGTGACATCTTGAAACCCTTCCTCGCGATGACGCCGCCGAAGCCTGCGGGCATGGAGTCGTCGAGGTAGTACCCATAGGCGGCCGAGACGTTCGTGATGCCGTCCCAGGCCGTCGACCGGGCCAGGCGGCGCGTGGTCTCCGCGAGCGTGACCGGCTTCGGCCGGCCTGGGCTGATTCGGCCGGTGAGCGCCCCCGCGGCAACGGTCGTGGCGCCGCCGGCCGGCCGTACCGGCCTGCCGGTGACCGGATGCGCGCCGAGGAACGCGGGCATCGCGAGACCCGGGGGCGCGGCGTCGGCGGCCGGCACCGGGGCGTCGGGTGTGCTGGCGCCGCCCGGTGCAGGATCGGTGATGCGGCTCCTGCCCCAGCCCTGGAAGATGTCGGTCTTCATCAGCGGGAAGCGGCGCATCTCGCGGATCTTCCAGACGCCGCCGTCCTTGACGAAGCGGTTGCGGAACGTCGCCACCTCCCACCAGCCCCGTTCCTGGTCTGCCTCGCCGAGCATGGCGAGCTCGATGCCGCGCGCCCACGCCTCGGTGCCGCCGGGCGAGATCGTGACGGTCACGTCGAAGTGCACGCGGTCGTTGAGCTGGCCGTGCCGGAGCCCGGCCGGTCCCAGGCTCTCGAGCCAGCGGCGCACGCCCGCCGGTCCGCGCCAGATGCCCTGACCGCCGACTTCGACCACGCCGTCCCGTGCGAACAGGTCGACCACGTCGTCCCACATCTTGCGGTCCTCGTAGAAGCCGTAGGCGGACTGGAGCGAACGGACGCGGTCCTCGTCGTTGAGCGCGTCGACGCGCTGCTGGAGCTCGGCGAGCGTCGCCGTGGTCCGTGGCGCGGTGCCGGTCGCGGGCGGAATGGGGATGCCGGCCGTGTCGACGGTGAAGTGGTGGGGCACGATCGGCAGGTCGCCGCCGCCCCAGTTGACCCAGCCCTTCTCGTAGGGGCCGTCGAGCTGGGGAGAGTAGTGCGCGGCCGCGATCGCCCAGACGCCGCCGTCGAGCCGATAGTCGTTCTCGAAGATGCCGCCCTCGATGCGTGCCTGGCCGCCGTGGCCGTGGAAGATCAGGGCATTCCAGCGCGCCTTCGCGCTGCGGCCGTCGGCGGACAGGTTCACGAGCGGGTTGTCGATGAACATGCTGGAGAGGCCGTCCGCGGCGGGCCCGTCCTGTCCGCCGCCGTAGCGGGTGCGCAGGAACGCGGCGATGGCCGCGGGGCCCGTGGCCGTCTGCGCCGGCAGGACCAGCCCGTCGAAGGTGAACGTGGCCCCCGGGGCGAACAGCGCGCCGACCTCGCTCCACAGGCCGAACTGCGCGTACTGGGCGTAGCTGCGCTGCAGCGTCAGGACGGCGCGCACGCTCTCGGCGCGCGCGACGTCGCGGGCGAGGGCGTCGAGCGCCTGGTCGGCGTGGGCGGGAACGGCGAGCCACGGGCCGGTCGCCGCGGCAACCAGGGCGAGCACGACGCAACGACGAACACGGTTGAAGGTGCGTGTCATGGGCGCTCCCGTGGGCGACTGCGACGGGCTCGGCGGACCGTCGGGCGCACGGATGATAGAACGCCCCAGCGAGGCGGGTCACTGCCCCGGTGGAGGTAGGCGCGTGCGGCGAGGACCCGGGAGAGCGTGGTGGACAGCGCGCACGGCCGATGGCAGGATGTGGCCATGCGAATGCCCTGGCTGATCGCGTGGGTTTCGATGCTCCTTACGGCGGGCATCGCGCTCGATGCCCAGTGGTTGACGCTCCGGACCCCGGGCCTTCCCAGGCTCCCTGACGGCAAGCCGAACCTGGCGGCGCCCGCGCCCCGGACCGCCGAGGGCAGGCCCGACTTCTCGGGTCTGTGGCAGAACGACGGCGGCGACCGCTACTACAACAACGTCGCCGCCGACTTGTCTGCCAGCGACGTCGCCCCCTGGGTACACGCCCTCTTCCTCAGGCGCACGCTGGAATTCGGCAAGGACAGCATGGAGACCCAGTGCATGCCGCTCGGTCCGGCGTACCTGACCAGCCGCTATCGCGAATTCCGGATCGTCCAGACGCCGACCCTGGTCGTCTTCGCCTACAGCGACGGCATGCACCGCGAAATCTTCATGGACGGCCGCGCACTCGAAGCCGACCCGAATCCGACCTGGATGGGCTATGCGGTGGGCCGGTGGGACGGCGATGCCCTCGTCGTCCTGAGCAACGGGTACACGGATCGATCGTGGCTGGACTTCGGCGGGCATCCGCACAGCGAAGGCCTGCGCATCACCGAGCGCTACACCAGGCCGAACGTCGGCCGGATCGACGCCCGCATCACCTTCGAGGATCCGGCGATCTATGCGCGGCCCATCACGCTGACGATGCCGGCGGTGCTGAGAGTCGACCGGGAGATGCTGGAGTCGGTGTGCGAGAACCAGCAGGCGACCCGCGACCGGATGAAGAAGACGGTAGCCGCCACCGTAGCGGACGTGCCCGTGGTCACGCTGGCGCAGTACGTGGGCACCTACGACACCGTCGACGATGGCACGCGGCACGTCGTCGACATCACGCTCGACGGCCGCGACCTGTGGCTCGACTACGACGGCAAGGGCCGGGAACTGCTCATCCCCCTGTCGCCGTCACGGTTCTCCTGGGCTGGCTCGATCGTGGACGTCGCGCCGGCCGCGGGCGGCGCGGTGACGATCGCCATGCACTACGTCGAAGGGACCGAGACGGGCGCGCGGCGGAGGTGACGGCCGTTCGATGAGGCACGTGCTTCGAGGCGTGATGCTGGCGCTGGCGTGCGCCGGCGCGGCAGCGGCGCAGTTCGGGTCGGACTGGCACACGCCGTTTCCGGCGTTCCGGATCGCCGGCAACCTGTACTACGTCGGCACCGCAGACCTGGCCGCCTACCTGGTGCGGACTCCGCAGGGCCACATTCTGATCAACACGAACTTCGTCGAGGACCTGCCGGCCCTGCGACAGAGCATCGGGCAGCTCGGCTTCGACTACGCCGACACGAAAGTCGTGCTCATCAGCCATGCGCACGACGACCACGACGGGGCCTTGGGCCTCGTTCAGAAGCAGACCGGCGCGCGCGTGATGGTGATGGACGGCGACGTGTCCGTGGTCCAGCACACGGAGCCGGGCTGGCCCGGCGCTCGCGTGGACCGGGTACTGCACGACGGCGACACTGTGGAGCTCGGCGGCACGACGCTCACCGCACGGCTGACGCCCGGCCACACGGAGGGCTGCACCACCTGGACGATGCAGGTCGAGGACGGCGGACGCAGGCTGAACGTGGTCGTGATCGGCAGCGCGAACGTGAACTACGGCTACATCCTCGTCGACAATCCGGATTACCCGGCGATTGCGCAGGACTACGAGAAGACCTTCGCCGTGCTCCGGTCCCTGCCGGCCGACGTCTTCCTCGGCGCGCATGGCGAGTACTTCGACCTGAAGGCGAAGTACGAGGCGCTGAAGGCCGGCGCCGCGACGAACCCGTTCGTCGATCCGGCCGGCTACCAGGCCTACGTGGCCGACCGCGAGCGCGTGTTCCGCGCCGAGTGGGCGCTGCAGCGGAAGTGACGGCGGCCGTCGCCGGCTGCGCCCCGATCCGGGTGCCGGCCTCGTTGTGCGGCCGGCCGCGTGAGCAGTAAGCTCTCCCCGCGCGCCACGAGCGCCGCCGGAGGCATGGCTCTATGACCGTCCTCGCATCCACCGCCCCCTCGGGTCCGGTTCGGCAGACCACCGTCACCTTCAGGGTGCTGCTCGGGGCCGGAGGCCTCGCCGCACTCGCGTTCTTCGCGATTGCCGTGCTGCCCTACGCGAACTACCGCGCCGAGGCGTTCGGCCCGATTCCCGAGCTGTACTGGCCCAGACGCCATGCCTTGCTGGTACACATCGCCGGTGGCACGGTCGCGCTCCTGCTGGGCCCCGTGACGCTCTGGCTGGGTGAGACCCGCCGGCGTCTCGGCCTTCACAGGCCCCTGGGCTTCGCTTACATCGGCGGGGTGGCGGTGGGCACGGGGGCGGCCGTCTACCTGTCGCTCACCACCCCGGTGGGGTGGATCTTCGCGTCGGGACTCTTCGGCCTGGCGGTCGCGTGGACGATCACGACGGGCATGGCGTTCATGGCGATCGCCCGGCGGGCCATCACGCAGCACCGGGAGTGGATGATTCGCAGCTACGTCAAGACGCTGGCCTTCGTGTTCTTCCGCGCGTTCGCTGGCGGGCTCGAGAGCCTTGGCGTGGGCACGCCGGTGGAGCGCGCCAGCGCGGCCGCGTGGTTCTGCTGGGCCGTGCCGCTGCTGCTGACCGAGCCCGTCCTGCAATGGCGCAAGCAGGCCAGGGGCTGAGAGCGCCGGCGACGGGAGCCCCCGCTCCGAACGTGTCGCCGCGAGAACGACTCCGCGCGCGCATGGCGGCGCGCGGAGCCCGAACGCCAGGGTGCTGCCGTCGAGGGCCGCCGACGCGTGGCTAGAAGTCGAGCTGCGCACCCACCTTCATGTACCGCGGCGACGCGAGGCGCGTCGGCGTCAGCCACGCGCCTCCCGGCACGAACGAATTGTTGAACGCGAGCACGACATCCGAGTTCGTCAGGTTGTAGCCGTCGATCGAGACGGTGAGCCGCTTCGAGCCAAGCCGCTGGATCTTGCTGAGGCGCAGGTCGAAGTTGTTGCGCCGGGGGCCGAACACCGTCGCCGGCTGGATCAGGTTCACCGTGACGTTGGCGCCGCCCGAGAGGTTGCGGCCGAGCGGCTGCGGCCCGGCCGCGATGACGGCGTTCGACGCGACGTAGTTGGCCGCGATTTCAGGCCCAGGGTTGCTCTGCCACGTCAGGCTCGCCTGGATGCCCACTTTGGGGACCATGTACGTGGCGAGGCCCGTCGCCGACGTGCGGTACGGCTCGACCACGCGACAGTAGGGGTTCGTGAGGCTGCTCAGGAGCCCGCCCGCCGACACGATGGCCGTGCTCGACGTCCGTTCCGGCACCGCGGCCCGCGCGTCGCACGCGTCGGTGAGGCGTCGCCCGGTGCTCGTGCCGCCCTGCAGCGTCAGGCCGTTCTTCATCCGGGCATTGAGGTTGATGTCGACGCCCTGCCAGTTGTTGATCTGGTCGACGCCGATGGCCGACGCCAGCTGGTGGAGGTTGCGCACCTGGCCGACCTTGTTCGGGTTGAGGTCGAACAGGCCGCTGACCACCTGACCCCCGCCGCCCGGCAACCGCGGATCCAGGGGCGCCCGGACGCTGAACGGGGTGTAGTCGGATGCGCTCGTCAGCGTGTTGTCCACGAGCGAGAGATTGCCCCACGAGTTCCGGTAGTAGCCGACGGTCAGTGCCAGTCCCTTCAGCAGTTCCTGCTGGACGGACACGCCCGTCGACCAGACGTAGGGGCGGCTTCCCCAGCCTGTGACCATGGCGGGGTCGTAGTCGGTGTTGAACACCTGCGTCCCGAATGTCTGGTTGGCCATCGGTCCGCAGTCGGGCTGCGCCGCCGGGTTTCGGAGGTCGCAGCCGGGGCTGTTGGTGAAGTTGAAGTTCGTCGGGTTGAGCCAGGGCCGCGTCGTCTGCGTGGGAATGCGGAAGATCGGGTTCATGTCGAGGCCGAAGAGCGAGCTGAGGCCTTCCATGTACTTGCCCGTGTTGAACTTCACGGCCGTCTTGCCGTTGCCGAAGAGGTCATAGGCGACGCCCACGCGTGGGGTGATGTCGTGCCAGCTGATGCCCTGCGTCGAGCCGGTGGGGAAGGACACCTGCGTCGGCAGCAGCAGGTAATCCGGGCCCCCGATCGGGTCAGACGTGTAGTTGGTGATGCCGTTGTCCCACCGCAGGCCGCCCTGCAGCGTCACCCGCCTGCGGGTCCACTGATCCTGCGCGTAGAAGTTGACCGGGATGACGTGCCGGCCCGTCCGCAGCCACCCGGGGTACGCGAGGTTCTGCGTGATCTGGTTGGGAATGCCGTTGTTCGTCCGGACCTGGATGACGGTGCTGTCGTAGTAGTAGTTCTTGGTCGGCGTACTGAACCCACCCTGGTAGCCGAACTTCATGTTGTGCGCGCCGCTGACGTAGGCGATCGATGCGCGCCATTCGTGCGTGCCGATGTCGCTGCGGCTGAAACCGCCGTTGGCCAGGCCCGGATGGCGGGAGATCAGCCCGGGAATGGAGCAGTTGCAGCTCGGGATGATGCTGCCGGTCTGTTCGAGTTGCTGAATCATCAGCGGGTTGTTGACGCCGCCGATGCCGCCGATGCGCGGTCCGCCGCCGCCGCTCTGGTCGTACACCCCTTCGTAGGTGCCGATGCCGGCCTCGGCCAGCAGCCGGTTGCTGACCGTGAACGTCCAGGTGGCCTGCCGGATGCGGGAGGGGTTGAAGCTCGTCAAGCCGGTGGCCTCGGGGGTCTGCGTGGGTGTGCCGCCGCCTTCCTTGCCGATGTAGTTGTCCTGCTCCTGCCAGTAGCCCGTCAGCTTGTGGCGTCGCGACGCCTGCCACGTGAGGCGCACGATCTGGTTGCGGTCGAACGTATCCGTGAAGGCCGGCTTCGTCGTGTCGAAGTCCACGACCCACGAATTGGGATCGTTGGCATTCTTGTTGACCCACATGCCGGGCACCGTGTTGTTCGACTCGACCTGCCGGATGGTGAGGTAGAACCACAGCTTGTCCCGGACGATCCGGCCTCCACCCATCGCGTCCACGTCGTAGAGGCTCTTCAGCCGCGCCGGCGTCCGCAGGCCCTGGTCCTTGAGCGACTGCGTGAAGTTGTTGTCCTGCATCCAGTTTCGCGCGGTGTTGCCGAAGACAGAGCCGCTGAACGTGTTGCCGCCGTCCTTCGGGATGATGTTGAGGACCACCCCGGCGCCCTCTGCCTCGCCGAGGCCGCCGGAGGTGTTGATCACCACTTCCTGCGCGCCGGCCGTGTTCAGCAACTGTCCGCCCGCGGCAGCCTGGCCCGTGAAGTCGGTGTTCAGCCCGTCGGTCTTCGTGCGCGAGCTGTAGGTGTTGCCGCCATGGATGGTGCCCGCGAGGCCGCCCATCCCGCCGGCGATGCCGCCCGCGTCGCCGCCGCCCACGGCGACACCGGCCTGCGACACGTTCAGGCCCGGAATCAGCGACTGGAGCCCCGCGGCGTTCCGCGAACTCGGAATGGCCGCAATCGTCTCGTCGCTCAGCGTCTGCTGCACGCGCACGCTCTGGACGTCCACGATCGGCGTCTCACCGGTGACGGTGATCGTCTCGTCCAGCCCGCCGACGGCCAGGTCGGCGTTCACGGTGGCGACGAACGTGCCGGTCAGCTCGATGCCGTCGCGTTTGACGGTCTTGAAGCCCGGCAAGGTGAAGGTCACGGAGTACGAGCCTGGCCTCAGGTCGACGACCCGGTACTGCCCGGTCGCATCGGTGGAGACCGACCGCACCTTCTCGATGAGCACGGGACTGGCCACCTCCACCGTCACACCGGGCAGAACACCACCAGACGAGTCCTTGACCACCCCGGTGACGGCTGCCTGTGCTAGGGCAAGCGACGGAAGAAGCGCCAGTGCTGACAGCAGAAAGAATGACCGCGTGACAACTCTCGATATCATCCGCTTCTCCTGGAATATCCCGTGTGTCGAGACCGGTGGTCTGCCGCGATCTACACGCCAGTGTGAGTCCCTACCTCGCAAGAGGTATCCCGTCGTGGCAACCGTCGGCGTTCAGGACAGGAGATTGTCGAGGCGTGCGCTGGTCTCGCCTAGCGACACGACGCGTCAGACGCAGTGCGACGCCTGATGGCGGTTAACGCCGCGTTCTGCCGCGTCGGTCCGCCGAGCAAATCCACCGCTCCGCGCCATTGAACGTGCTGTAAGATCCCCGCGCACTTCCGCATGCCAGACGTCAACGCGCTCGCGCCCGAAGGGTTGGTGCCGCCTGCCGGCGCCGACAACCGCCTGGACTCCTGGAAGGAGATCGCCGCGTACCTGAAGCGCGATGTCCGCACCGTCCAGCGGTGGGAGAAGCTCGAGGGGCTGCCGGTCAGGCGGCATCAGCACCAGAAGCGCGGGTCGGCGTTCGCGTACCGGGACGAGCTCGATGCGTGGTGGCTCGCACGTGGACGCGAAATCGAAGCCGCGCCCCCGCCGGCCGATGGTGGGCACGTCCCAGCCGTCGATGCCGGCACGGCGGTCCCAGACCCGTCGCCAGTGGCGGCGCCCTCGGCGGTTCGCCGCGGCACGCGGCGGGCGTTCTTCTGGGTGGTGGCGTGTGCGGTGTTCGTGATGGCCGCCGTGGCCTACGTGGCGCAGGCCCGGCCGTCGACGTCACGGCCGGCCGTCGAGCGGTTTCAACTCCTCGCGCCGCCGGAACACAGCCTCACTCCGGCACGCGGGCTCGCAATCTCGCCCGACGGACGACGGCTCGCGTTCGTGAGTCACGATCACGCGGGTACACCAAGCCTGTGGCTACGGGAACTGGGACAGCTGGACGCCCGGCGCCTGCCAGGCACCGAGGGCGCGTCGTGGCCCTTCTGGGCTGCCGACGGCTCCGCGCTCGGCTACTTTGCCGATGGCAAGCTGAAACGGACGGACCTGTCCGGCACGACGCCGCGCACGGTCTGCGACGCACCGAGTGGACGCGGCGCGAGCTGGCAGGGTGACGTCATCCTGTTCGCCCCCTCGTTCAGCGGCCCGCTCTATCGTGTGTCCGCGTCGGGCGGCACGCCGCAGCCCGTGACCGCTCTCGACACACGCACGCAGGAGACGGCCCACCGCTGGCCGCAGCTGCTGCCCGACGGCCGGCACTACCTCTTCTTCGTGCTGAGCGAGAAGGAAGGCGTGCGGGGCACCTATCTCGGGACGCTCGGGTCCGCCGGCCACGTGCTCCTGGCGCAGAGCGACACGACCGGCGTGTACTCGAAGGGCCTGCTCGTGTTTCTGCGGGACGGCGCGCTCGTGGCCCAGCGGGTCGATGTCGACGGCGGGGCGCTCACCGGCAGGGTGTTCCACATCGGCGACCGTGTCAGCTACGACCGCACGTTCGGCGCGGCCAATTTCACGGTCTCCGAGTCAGGCGCGGTCGTGTACCTGGCCGGCAACTGGAAGCGGAGCCAGCTCGCGTGGTACGACGAGGTGGGGCGCAACCTCGGCGCCGTGAGTCAGCCGATGCCCGCCGTGTCGTCGGTGGCCCTGTCACCGGACGGCCACATGGTGGCGATTCAGCGCTGGGATCCGGAGCGCCAGGCGCATGCGATCTGGACCGGCGACCTGCTGCGCGGGGGCTGGTCTCGCCTGACGTTCGGACAGCGCGGTGAGATGTGGCCCGTCTGGTCTCCCGACGGGCACCGCGTGGCGTTCTCGGCGCTGCAGGAGAGCGGCCTTCGCACGATCTACCAGCGGACCGTGGACGGCCCGGGCGTCGAGGGCGTGATCGTGCGGCGGGCGACCGTGCTGACCCCGACCGACTGGTCTGGCCGCTACCTGCTGTTCCACTGGGTGTCCGAGGGGCAGAACCGCCGGGTCAGTGCGGTGGCCACGGCGGGATCGGAAGAGACCATGCCGCTTCCCGAGACGACCTTCGACCAGGGCAGCGCGAGACTGTCGCCCGACCAGCAGTGGGTGGCGTACGAGTCCAACGAGTCCGGCGTGCGAGAGGTCTATCTGGACACGTTCCCGTCTCGTGGCAGGCGCCAGCAGGTGTCCACGAGCGGCGGGTCCCAGCCGCGGTGGCGCCGTGACGCCAGGGCGCTCTTCTTCGTCGCTCCAGATCGTCGCCTGATGACGGTGTCGTTCGAGGCCGCGGCCACGCCGCGTCTGGGGATTCCCCGCGCCCTGTTCGAGCTACCCATCGAGAACCCGACGCTGAGTTACTCGTCCACCTCCTACGACGTGGATCCGTCGGGCCGGAAATTCCTGGTGAGCCGCGCGTTGCCCACCCTTCCCGAGGTGCTGACGGTCGTCACCGACTGGCAGGCGGCGGCGCAGCCGTAGCCGCTTCGCTTGCTCCTATAATCGGGGCCGGATGAAGAACGCCTCCAGGCATCGCGGGTGCTTCGTGCTGGCCGTCATGATGGCCGTGTCGATGGCCGTGGTCGACGCCCAGCGCCGCCCCGCGGCGGACCCGAACTACGACGCCTTCTACCAGCTCGGCCCGGACTCCCTCGTCCAGCGCGGCGTGCCCAAGGGCACGGTGTCCGGCCCGTTCACGCTGCCGACCACGGTGTTTCCCGGTGTGGAGCACGACTACTGGGTGTACGTGCCCGCGGGCTACGACGGCCAGGCGGACGTGAGCCTGATGGTCTTCAACGACGGGGCCACCTACCTGCAGGCCGACGGCTACTATCGTGCGGTCAACGTCCTCGACAACCTGATCCACCGCCGCGAACTGCCGCCGATGATCGCCGTCTTCGTCGATCCGGGGAAGCTGGCCGACGGCACGTCGCGCAGGCAGGCCGAGTACGACCCGGTGAACGATGCCTATTCCCGCGTCGTCGTCGGCGAGCTGCTGCCGAAGCTCTACGCGCAATACCGCATCTCGCGCGACCCCGACCGCCACGGCATCGCCGGCTGGAGCTCCGGGGCCATTGCGGCGTTCACGGTGGCGTGGGAGCGGCCAGACCAGTTCCGCAAGGTGCTGAGCGGCATCGGCACCTACGTCGATCTCGCCGGGGGGCACGTCTACCCGGAGAAGGTCATGGCGGGCGAACGGAAGCCGATCCGCATCTTCATGATCGACGGACGGAACGACAACCGGGGCCTGAACGCCGCCGGCGAGTACGACCCGGCCCGCGACTGGTTCTACCAGAACGTGCGGCTCAAGGACGCGCTCGTCACGAAAGGCTACGACGTGAACTTCGCCTGGGGCATCGGTACGCACGACCACGCCATGGGCGGCGCGATGCTGCCCGAGATGATGCGGTGGCTGTGGCGCGACCAGGCCGTGTCCGTCGACCCGCGCGACACGACCGAGCGCTCGTTCCGGAAGTAGCACCCCGATGGCACGGTCCTCACGCGCCGTGAAGGCCCCGGCGGCCCCCGCGGCTGCGCCCCCCGCCTACAGCACCCGCCTGACGGCGGGACGCGCGTTCCTGCTCAACGCCGGCTTCGTTGCGGCGCTGCTCGTGCTGAGTCAGCTGCCCGTGCTGCAGGCGCGCCCCGTGGTGCGGACGTCCATCATCGGCGCGGCGCTGGTGCTGCTCGCCTGGAGCGCGCTCCTCTTCGGCGTGGTGCGGCGCGGGCAGACGGTGACGCTCGACGTGGTGCTGCGCCGGCAGCATTACCTGCAGGCATGCCTGCAGGGCTCGCTGATCCTCTACTGGGGCTACTACTGGCGCGAGGTGTATCACGCGGCGCCGCTGATCGCCGCGCAGCTGCTGTTCGCCTACGGCTTCGACAGCCTGCTGTCGTGGACGCACCGCCGGACGTTCGCCCTGGGCTTCGGCCCCTTCCCGATCATCTTCAGCATCACGCTGTTCTTCTGGTTCAAGGACCCGTGGTTCTACTGGCAGTTCCCGCTGGTGTCGCTCGGCTTCGCCGCCAAGGAGTTCCTGCGCTGGACGCGCGACGGCCAGAACACGCACATCTTCAACCCGTCGTCGTTCCCGCTGGCCGTCGTCGGGATGGTGCTGCTGCTCGCCGATGCCACCGACATGACATGGGGCTTCCTGGTGGCGGAAACGGAGTTCTACCCGCCCCAGATCTACCTGGCGATCTTCCTGATTGGGATGCCGGGACAGTACCTGTTCGGCGTCACGCCGATGACGATGGCCGCCGTCGGGACGACGTTCGGCTTCAGCGCGATCTATCACGCCGTCACCGGCAGCTACTACTTCGTCGACTCGCACGTGCCCATCGCGGTGTTCCTGGGCATGCACCTGCTGTTCACGGACCCGGCCACCTCGCCACGCACCGAGCTGGGGCGCATCGTCTACGGCGTGCTCTACGGCCTGACCACCGTGCTCCTGTACGACCTGCTGCTCAGCGCGAACACGCCCGGCTTCTACGACAAGCTGCTCCAGGTGCCGTTGCTGAACCTGTCCGTGAAGGCGATCGACCGCCTGGCCAGGTCGCCGACGCTCGAGGCCGTCGACCCGTCCAGGTGGCTGCGGGCCTGGGCGCCGCGCCGGCGGCACCTGGCCTACATGGGCGTGTGGGCCGTGGCGTTCATGGCCATGAGCGCCACGAAGCATCTGGGAGACGACCACCCCGGCCAGTGGACGCCGTTCTGGGAACAGGCGTGCGCGGCGGACCGGCGCGACGCCTGCGACAACCTCTACTTCCTGCAGGACGGCTACTGCGAGGAGGGCTCGGCCTGGGCGTGCAACGAGGTGGGGGTTCTGCTGGCCCGGCGCTACGCCAATCCCATTCGAGCGAGGCAGTCGTTCGAACGGGCCTGCGCGCTGCAGTCGGCCGCCGGGTGCGACAACGCCGCCGCGATGGCTGATGCCTCCAGCGGCACCTTCCGCCGCGATACGCCGACGGTGGCGGACTACCAGCTCGTCCTGAAGGGCAGCAAGGGCCCGCTCCGGGACCGCGAGCCCGCGACGCTCTACGCGCGGGCGTGCGAATTGGGATGGCCCGACGCGTGTACGCCGCGGTGAACGCCCGGGCGCTGCGGGACTACTTCGCGGTGGACGCCGAGGCGTCCGCGCCAGGGGCCGCCAGACACCACGCGATGATCTGACGGACGGTGGGGCTGAGGCCCTCGAAGTCCAACGCGGCGCTGACAGCCTGTGCCGCAGTCGATCCGGTCGCGCCCTCGACGGCCACGTACCCACGCCGCGTCTTGCCGTCGCACGCAAGACGCACCTGGCCGGCGCCGACGGCGCCGCTGGACACGACCAGCGAGTGGCCTCCCTTGGGTGATGGCTGCACGTCCACGGCCCACCGCGCGTCGGCCGGACGCGTGGCCAGGGTCGCCATCTCCCGCACGAAGGCGTCGATGGTCTCCGTCGAGGGTGGTGGGTTGCCGGCCGCGAACATCGCCCCGTCCTCCCGCACCTTGACGAGCATCAGCCGGGCCACCGCCGGGTCTGGACGTGCCGCGTCGAACTGCTGCAACGAGAGGCCGCCCAGCGGCTTCGCGTCGGTGTGGCACACGGCGCAGCGAGTCTGGACCAGCTCGTTCAGGCGGTTCGGGGAGAGGGACGCTGCGGCGGCCGGCGCCGTTCCACGACCCGCCGATGCCGTTCCCGGTCCCTGGGCCTGGGCGATGAAGACCAGGGACATCACGCCGGATGCCGCAAGAACGGCCGCGCTGCACGTACGCATCGTTTCCCCCTCGCAGACTATAGGCCGGTGGGTCGCCGACGATCCAGGGCCGCTCGTGGCCCCATCCAGACTCCGTGCGGGATCTCGACCGGTGGCGCCGCCCGCCGTATGATGCGCCGATGGCACGCGTACGAGGGCGACGGTGGAGAGGGGTGTCGATGACCAGCGTGCGGACGGGCGCAGCGGCGCTCGCGGCCGTCGTGGCCGGGCTCTCGATGGCGTGTTCGTCCACGCAGGCACCAACCGGGTTCACGAGCGTCGGCCGCGGCGCACCCGTGACGCCGTCGATCCCGTGGGAGCAGTGGATCGACCCGAACACGATCGAGCCGTTTCCGCCGGAACGGATCAAGGACTACCCCGAGCAGTACTGGCTGGTGGGTCCGTTCGTGCAGCCGGGTGAGAAAGGGGCGCCCGCCTTCCTGGGATCGGCCCGGAACGGCGCGGTGCCCGCCGGGATCGAGCCGCTGCCGGTCGACATCTTCACGTCGACGGACTTCTACAAGGACCGCGCGCTCTGGTCCGACAAGCGCTACTTCCGCTGCAACAGCCCCTACGCGCTCGAATCGCAGTGGCGCGGCAAGACCGTCGGCGACGACCCGCCGCGCAGCGCGGCCTGGGGGCACTGCGACCGCGACTATCCCCGCTCGGGCATCGTGAGCCCGTACAGGTTCACGACCGCGCAGGCGCACTACGAGGCGCTGCTGGAGGAGGCGCGCCGGCGCGGCGGCCCGACGCAGCACACCTACGCCACCGTGCCGGGCGAGTGGAGCGGCCGCTACGTCTGGCGGCGCGGGCAGAACTGGTACGCGGAGCTGTTGTGGAACCAGGTGCCGACCATCCTGTCGCTGCTGACCGACGAGTACCAGACGCGGATGGTGCAGGAGATGTATCACGACGGCCACAGCAACGCGCCGCAGTGGCCGGCGCAGTACTGCTGGCCCGAGGGCTTCATGCGGCGCTGGCACTATCACGCGGTGACGAACCAGCCGCACCAGGTGATCGTCACGCCGACGCTCGTGCAGTTCCTGGCCGGCGACGCGGACAACTTCATCACCAACGTCCACATCGGCCGCACGTTCAACATGGAGGGCGCCGTGCCCCGGCTCGGCGCCGACGTGGCGCGCTGGTACGGCGAGACGATCGGCTTCTGGGACGGCGACGCGCTCATCACGTGGACGTCGAACGTGCAGGGCTGGAAGGTGCACGGCAACCCCGAGTTCTCGAACAAGCTGCAGACGGTCGAGATCTACACACCGCGCCGCGACAAGGCCGGCACGTTCATCGGCCTGAACCACGAGGGCATCTTCTACGACCCCGAGGCGCTCGAGGAGCCCGTGCGGATGACCCGCACGCTGGAGAAGGCGAGCGGCTTCGAGCAGGGTGATCCCTACACCTTCATCGAGTGCGTGCAGGGCATCTTCCCGCAGAAGGGCCGGGCGACGCCTGTCGCCCCGGGCACGGAGATCCGCTACAAGGTGCCGGACATGTTCGGGCGGCCGTGGGCGAAAGAGTGGGAGGAGCACCACGAGCAGGGGATGACGAAGCCCAAGAGCGACGACATCTTCTCGTTCGGAGCGCCCTGATGTCCGCCGACACCAATCCCAGACGGCCAAAGCGGGGGCAGTACCACCCCAAGCCGGAGACGCTGGCGCTGCTCGAGGTCTCGGGCAATCCGATCAACGGCCTCGGCGAGACCACGCCGCGCCGGCCGTCGCCGTTCTTCTGGCATCCACCGGACCGGCATCCCTTCGGCGAGTTGCAGGCCGCCGCGCGCCAGAGTTCGCGTAAGTGCCCGGGCGCGGGGCCGGCGTTTCAGGCGGCCTACGCCTACCCGGAGCTCGTGCCGGTGGCCGACGTGCGGAACGACGCACCGGCCGCTCAGCTCGGCCGTGACGTGACGGCCTTTGCCTTGGCCCACGAGGCCGATGACATCGGCATCACGCCGATGGATCCGCTCTACGTGTTCGAGGGCTACACCCTCGACGACCCGTGGGTGATCGTGCTGGCCGTGGCCCACGACTACGAGCGGCTCAAGGAAGTGCCGTCCGACGAGACCAACGGCGTGGGCGTCGTCGACATCGGCGACCAGTACGCGCGCGGCACGCGCGCCTCCTACGGGCTGGCCAACTGGATTCGCTCGCAGGGCTTCGAAGCGCGCCCATTCCCTGGGCCGATGGCCGACGCGCTGCTGCTGATCCCTCCGGCCATCGCCTCTGGCCTGGGCGAGCTCGGCAAGCACGGATCGATGATCAGCCGCCGCTTCGGTTCCGGCATGCGCCTCGCCGGCGTCACGACGAACATGCCGCTCGTGGCCACCGAGCCCGACCGCTTCGGCGCGGACGAGTTCTGCCAGTCGTGCCAGATCTGCACGCGCGAGTGTCCGCCCGGGGCCATCGCCGATCACAAGCAGATGGTGCGCGGCGTCGAGCGGTGGTACGTGGACTTCGACAAGTGCATCCCGTACTTCACCGAGGCGGCCTCGTGCGGGATCTGCATCGCCGTCTGCCCCTGGACGCGGCCGGATGTCAGGCCGAAGCTGCTGGCCACGATGGCGCGGCGGATGGGCTTCGAAGGCACGGGGGAGAGCCACCCCTCCCCCGTGAACGGCACACCTCCCTTACGGTAGCGCGCACGTGCCGTCACCACCATCCCGAACGTAGTAGTCGACGGTCAGATAGCCATTGGCGGCCGAGATGACGTTCGGGCCAGCACTCAGGAACACAGGTGTGTGCGGGTGCGTCGCGCTGAGCTGCGTGAGTGGGTCGCCATTGACGGACACGTTCAGCAGGTAGTCGCCGTTGTCCATCAGATGCACGTACGGCTGCGCGAGGCCGGTCGCGCCGTTCAGGGCACAGCCGGGCGTGACCGTGGCGTACGACTTGCCGCTCGCGGCGTACTCCAGCGTGCCGTCGGCGCTGAACGTGTTGCCGGAGGTATCCGGAAGGGCGCACAGCCCCCCTTGCACGAAGAACTGGTACGTGTCGGCCGTCCGCCTGCTGAGCGCCACGACGACCGTGTTGTTGCCGTCGGCCAGCCAGACGTTGGCCGCCGGAGCAGCGCTCGTGACGGTCGCCACCGTGGTGCCGTTGAGCACGACCTCAGCGCTCACGTTCTTCTTCGGGTTGAACAGACCTGCGTCCACGACCGGCGCCAGTTGCCCGGTGGCGGGGGCGGCGGCACATCGGACGGCGCTGGACGCGTAGGTCCTGCCGCTCGGCCCGATCTGTATGGTCGTCGCGGCCCACACGGGCGCGCCCAGGGCCATCGCGGTCGAGACGGCGGCAACGGCCGACGACAGGGTTCTCTTGCGTGTCATGCCTGGCTCTCTTTCTGCGTCGCACGGCCGGAGGGAGAAGGCCCGATGCTGACGTCTCTCGAAAGTGCAACCGACGTACCGGGTGAAGAACGCTGCCGGAAAGAGAGTGCGAGACCCACGCGCGGCGGCGGCACCGGAATTAATTCTCGAGTGCCGCGAAATAGTCAGGGTGATCGCCCGAAGCTGAGCAGGGCGGCAGATGAGGCGTCTCCACCCTGGCGTTTGCGGCGGGCCTTCGGTATCGTCCCGCCCCAGGAGTGCCAGCGATGAGACACCGAACTGCGTCGAGGGCCGTGCCGCGGCTGCTGCTGATGATGCTGGCGGCCCTGGTGTTCGCCCAGCCGGCCGCCGCGCTCAACGCCGACTACTGGCGAGGCGGGTGGCGCACACCGCTCGGGGAAGCACCGCACATCTACTACTTCGTGATCCGTGGCGACCGGGTCAGCGGCGCGTACTGCCGCAGTTGTTCCGACGCCACGACGATGGGCTTCATCGACGGCACGTGGAACGAGCAGGGAGGCCTCACCTTCACGGTCACGTACGCCAGGCCGGACGGGCGCATCGTGTCCGTCGACAGACAGCAGGCGCGGCTCGTCGAGGGGCGGCTCGTGGTGACGCGGGCCGCGAGCGGACGCGCGGCTGAACTGACCCTGATCAAGGACCCCCGCGGGGCCGACCCCGGAGGGGCGCCGGCGTACCACCTGCCGCCTGGGACTCCGCCTGCGCTGCCCGCGGCGCCACCGGCCGGCGCCGGAGGCGGGGGTGGCGGCGCTCCCAGGCCGGCCGCGCCATACTGGCAGCCGGGGCCGTTCAGGGCGCTGCGGCCCGCCGACGTCGCCGGCACGTGGATCGCCACCGGGTTCGGCCCGCTGGGCATGAACAAGCAGATCTTCACCTTTCTGCGGGTGGGCGACCGGCTGAGGGGCGTGGTGTGCGGCCGCTGCGACAATCCCTACACGCTGGCGACGATGGAGGACATCGTCATCGTTGGCGACACGCTGTACTTCTCCATCGCGCACGAGGACTGGGGAGAGATCGACCCGCCGACGTTCGGCCGGCAGATCGCGGCCAGGGTGGTGCAGAACGAGATGATCGCGGCCATCGTCGGCACCAACATGACGATCGACCCCCAGCGCCCGCCCGCCTGGCCGGCCGGCCGTCCCTTCACGCTCGTCGGACCGATTGCGCCCGAGGGGACGCGAGGGAACAGCTCCGAGGGAGTCGACGTCTGGGGGCCTGGCACCGGCTCCGCCGTCCAGCCGCCGCCCGGCAGGACGCCGATCCGTCCGGTGAATCCAGGGAAGGATTGAAGCGATGAGGCGGCTCGTTCGCTGCACCACGCTGCTCTGCGCCGTCGGCTGCACGTGGGCCGGCGCGCAATCGGCGGCCGTGCCGATGCCGTTGACCGACGCGCGTCCCGCGCTCGCGGCCCTCGCCGGCTACTTGCCTGCAGGGCTCGCGGGCCGGACTGCCGCCCAACTCGAAGCCGAGTGGCCCACGTGGGTGGTCCGCCGCGATGCCGAGATTCGAGCCCGGCTTCGCCGCGCGGACGAAGACTCCGTGGTCAACCTGTGGCTGTACGGGACGAGCTTCACGTCGGTCCCCCGGGCCGTGGACGTTCTCGGCCGCCGCCTCGACGACTTCATCACCGCGCTCGCCAGCCCGGGTTCGAACGAACGGCTGCAGCACGCGCAGGACGTCATGGCTGGCCTCGGCGTCGACCCGGCCAGGCTCGGCGGGCCGGACGCGCTGCGGCGCCGCCTGATGGAGATGCGCGACCGCGTCGTCGCAGAGTTCGCCGACTACGACCGCACGGTCGAGGCCAACCGCAGACAGGACGCCGGCCGCGGTGATACGACCGCCTACGCGACGATCTTCAGCGCCCGCGGGCTCTCGTCCGACACCTCCGTCGTACCGGGCTTCGGCGTGGAGCGCGCACTGGCGGCGGCCGCCGCGCAGCGGCGCATCGCGCCTAAGACGCTCCGGAACGTCGCCATCGTCGGCCCTGGGCTCGATGTGATCAGCAAGGCCGACGGGTACGACTTCTATCCGGTGCAGACGATTCAGCCCTTCGCCGTGGCCGATTCGCTGATCCGGTTGGGGCTGGCGCGCGCCGAGGACCTGCGGATCACCACGTTCGACCTGAGCCCGCGCGTCAATCGGCACATCGACGCGGTTCGCCGGCGGGCGCAGGCCGGGGGCGTCTATACCCTCCAGGCGCCGCTGAACGCCGACGAGCCGTGGTCGGCCGACGTCTGGTCGTATTGGAGCCGGTTCGGCAGCGCCGTGGGGGACGAAGGGCGGCCGGCTCCGCGCCCCCCGGGTGCCGGCAACGTGCGGGTGAGGGCCGTCGAGGTGCGCCCGGCGGTTGCCGCGGCCGTCGAAGCCGTCGACCTCAACCTCGTGGCCCAGCGCCTCGACCGGCAGTTCGATCTGATCGTCGCGACCAACGTGCTGCTGTACTACGGGGTCTTCGAGCAGGCGCTGGCGATGTCGAACGCGGCCGCCATGCTCCGCAGCGGCGGCCTCGTGCTCACCAACACGGCTGTGCTGCCGCTGGCGCCGCTGCAGCCCGAAGCGGGCTATCTCGAAGTGGTCTACGGCCCGAAGCAGCGGGATCAGTTCTTCTGGTATTCGAGGCGATGAGCCGGGCCCCGCAGGGCGGGACCCGGCTCATCACGCGTACGGACACCGCGCGGGTTCAGAAGTCGAACTGCGCGCTGACCTTGGCGAACCTGGCGGGCAGGACGAGCGTCGGCGCCGGCCAGACCGCGCCCGGCACGAACGCCGCGTTGTAGGTCTGGATGGCGCTCGAATTCAGCGAGTTGTACAGGTCGACCCCGACGTTCAGCCGCCGCCCGTCGAGGCTGAAGATCTTCGCGAACCGCAGGTCGAGCACGTTGATGCGATCGCCGAACATCGTCCCCGGGGCCAGCAGGTTCACCGTCACGTTCGGCGCGCTCAGCGAGAGCGGGCGTCCCAGGGTCTGCGCTGCCACGGCGCTCGTCACGGTGTAGTTGGCCACCAGTGAGTTTCCAGGATTGCTCTGAAGCGTGGCGCTGGCCTGCACGCCGATCTTCGGCATCGTGTAGGAGCTGAGGAACCGGAGCTGCGTGCGGAAGCCGGTGGCGGTGTGGCAGTAGGGATTGACGACCCCGAGCTCCGGCACCTGCGCGCGGACCTCGCAGTTGTCGGTGACGGTCTGGCCCGTACTGGTACCGCCCTGGAAGGTCAGCCCCTGCCGTGCGCGGACGTTGATGTTCACGTCGACGCCGTTGAAGTACTGGTACTGGTTCCCGAAGTTGCTCGAGGACGTCAGCAGGTTGTCGACCGTGGAGGCGATGTTCGGGTTGGCGTCATAGAGCCCGCTGACGGTGTATCCGCCGCCGTTCGGCAGACGGGGATCGGACGGCGCCGTGATGCTGAACGCCGAGTAGTCGCTGGCCGTCGTCGCGCGGTTGTTGGTGACCGTGAAGCCGGAGAACCACCGACGGTAGTAGCCGACCTCGACCGACATCCGCGAGAGCACCTGCTGCTGCACCGACGTGCCCAGGCTCCAGTCCGACGGCCGGACGCCCCAGCCCGAGAAGAGCGACGGGTCGAGCGAGCTGGCGCTGACCTGGCTCGTGCCGAACGCGAGGTTCGACACCGCGCCGCAGAAGTCGCCGCCCGTCGTCCGCAGGTCCTGGGCGACGTTGCTCAGCAGGTTGCAGTCCGGCGTGAAGTTGCCGTTCGCGTCGGTCCACGTCCGCGTCACGCTCTGGACGATACGTGCCGTCGGGTTGTTCGCCGTGTAGTTCACGCCGTTGGTGGCGGCCTCGAGGTACTTGCCCAGGTTCACGCGCACCGACGTCTTGCCGTTGCCGAAGACGTCGTACGCGGCGCCGAAGCGAGGCGTGATGTCGTTGTAGCTGGCGACGCCCTTCGTCTCGGGGAAGACGAGCGGGTTGGGGAAGAAGCGGTTCGGGCCGACCGTCTGCTCGGGGAACCAGCTCCAGGCCCGGTCGTACCGCAGCGCCGACTGCACCGTCAGCCGGCCGAAGGTGGACTGGTCCTGAACGTAGAAGGCCGCCAGCGCCGTGTGCGACTTCGTGCGGACGCCGTTGAAGCCCAGCTCGGTCAGCTGGTTCGGCACGCCGTTGTTGACCCGGTACTGGAGGCTCGTGGTGTTGTTGAAGTTCTGGACCTCGTGATTGTAGTAGTTGCCGTTGTAGCCCACCTTCATGTTGTGGGCACCGGTGACGTACGAGCCCGACGCGTGCCAGCTCCACGCGCCGTTGTAGTTGCTGGCCCAGTTCATCGACCGGTAGGTGAGGCCGGGGATGTTGCCGTTGGCCTGGCAGCCGGCCGTGCACTGTTCCACCACCCGGGCGAGGTCGTGGGTCGGATTGCCGGGCCGTTCGCGCCCGCCCCAGGTGGTCAGGTAGGTGCCGACGCCCGCCTCGAGGAGCAGGCGATTGGTCACGGGCGAGTTCCACGTGGCCTGCTGCACGTCGAGTGGAATGCCGTCACCCGTGCCGGCGGCCTCGGGCGAGGTGGTCGCATTGCCGCCCGAGAGGCACGACGTGCAGGTGCTCTGCCGATCCCAGAACACGCCGATCTTGTTGCGCGGCGTCGCCTGCCACGTCAGGCGCAGGTGCCTGCTCTTCCACGTGCCGTCGTCCTTCGCCGGCTGGCCGGCGACGGCCAGATACGTCCATTTCGTGGGGTCGCCGGCGTTGGCGTTGTTGAACATCCCGGCAACCTCCTTGCGGTTGCCCTGGTGCCGACCACCGCCGAAGAACCAGAGACGGTCCCTCACGATCGGGCCTCCGATCACGCCGTTCACGTCCCAGATCTTGAGCAGCGTGTTGCCGGCCCTGGCGCCGGCGGCGGCGAGCGACGAGTTGAAGTTGTCGTCGCCCATGGCTTCGTTGGCACCGTTGGCGAAGAGCGATCCGTGGATGGCGTTGCCACCCTGCTTCGGCACCACGTTCATGTAGGGCCCGCCCACTTCGGACTCGCCCAGGCCTCCGGACGTGCTGACCGTGACTTCCTGCGCGTTGCCGATGTCGCTGACGTAGTAGCCGGTGCCGCTGCCGTTCAGCGCCGCGCCGACGCCGATGCCGTCCACCTGCAGGCGGCCCTCGTTGCCACGTCCGCCGTGCACGGCGAACGTGACGACCAGCGGTCCCGAGATGCCGCCGACGTCGTTGGTGCCCGAGGCCGTGATGCCGGGCACGAGCGCCATGATCGACGTGTAGAGCTTGGCGCCAGGGATGGCGGTGATGACCTCGTTGTTGAGCGTCTGCTGGCGCGTGGCGCTCTGGACGTCGACGATGGGCGCCTCACTCGAGACCGTGATGGTCTCGTTGAGCCCGCCGATCGCCAGGTCGGCGTTGACCGTGGCGTTGAACGAACCCTGGAGCTCGATTCCCTCGCGCTTGACGACGCTGAAGCCGGCCAGCGTGAACGTCACGACGTAGGTGCCGGGCCGCAGGTCGACGATGCGGTACTGACCGCTGCTGTCACTCGAGACGGAGCGGACCTTCTCGATGAGCGCGTCGCTCGAGGCCTCGACGGTGACTCCGGGGAGTACCGCGCCGGACGAATCCTTGACGACACCGCTGATCGACGCCTGTGCCAGCGCGGTTGCCGGCTGCAGGACGCACAGGGTGGCCAGCACGAGCATGGCCATGAACGGGGGCGAATACGTGACGGGCCGATTGGCTAACGCGGTCTGCGCCATCTGGCAACCTCCTGCCTGCACATCTCGAGCGTGGTGGTGGAGCTGTGTGGTCCCCTTCTCCGGAAGGCTGGTCCCGTCCGTCGACCGGCCGCAACGGTCCAGTTCCCGCGATGTCCCCAGTGATGCCGAAACCGCGGCTGGACGACCCCGCAATCGGCGCTCATGCTAGCCCCCATCGCGCCAGAACACATCCCCCCCAAACTGGCGCACCAATTCATCACGGGCTCGCGGCCGGCGACTTGTCCGGTGGGCCAGCGGGCTCTAGAATGGCCGACCAGCAGCCGCCCTCCCGGCCAGGAGGGAACGGTGAGCGACAGACGCCGAGGGTCTTTCCGTGAGCCGATCGAATCGGTCAGGACGACAGCGCCCGTCACCCGGGCCGCAAGGAGCGACAGCGTGCATCGACCCAGGCGACTGACCGGATGGCTGTGCGCGGCCGCGATTGCGGGCGTGATGGGCTCGACGTGGGCGTCAGCCCAGCGCTCGCGGTACGCGAGCGGGGAATGGGCGGCCCCGGGCGGCGACTGGGGCGCCACGCGCTACTCCACGCTGGCCCAGATCACGACGCGCAACGTGAAGGACCTGGGCGGCGCCTGGATGGCGTCGTTGCCCGAACGCGCCGACGCGACGCCGCTCGTGCACGAC
The DNA here is from genome assembly GCA_963923455.1 of uncultured bacterium. Lineage (GTDB taxonomy): Bacteria > Acidobacteriota > Vicinamibacteria > Vicinamibacterales > UBA2999 > CAWULT01. The sequence continues at coordinate 33,452 of CAWULT010000009.1, read as the reverse complement.
GGGCGCATGTTCGTCGTGACCAACAACGGCCAGATCCTCGCCTATGCCGCCGGCACCGGCGCTCCGCTCTGGAGCTTCAAGCCCGAGGTGGGCTTCGGCGGGCGTCGCGGCATCGGCATCGGGGGCGGCCGCCTCTACGCGGGGCTGCGCGACTCCAACGTCATCGCGATCAGCGAGGCCACCGGGCAGGTGGTCTGGACCTTCCGGCATGGTCCCGACATCCCGTCCCAGGGCATGAGCAGCGCGCCCGCGTACGGCAACGGGGTCGTCGTGGCGGTGGTGTCGCTAGGCGACAACTTCCTGCGTGGCCGCGCCATCGGGCTGGACGCGGCGACGGGTCGCCAGTTGTGGTCGTGGGAGGTCGTGCCCGGGCCGGGGCAGAAGGGGCACGAGACGTGGCCCCAGGGCAGCGACATCTGGCAGTACGGCGGCGGCGCGATCTGGACGACGCCGTCGGTGGACGAAGACCTCGGCCTCGTCTACCTCGAGACCGGCAATGCCGTGCCCCAGTTCGGCGGTGAGCTGCGCCCTGGCGACAACCTGTTCAACAACTCGGTGGTGGCGCTCGACATCAAGACGGGCGCGATGCGGTGGCACTACCAGCTCGTGCACCACGACATCTGGGAGCACGACGTGTCCACGCCGCTCGTGCTGTACGACGCGCCGCTCGGCGGCCGGCCGCGGAAGCTCCTGGCCGCCATGCGCACCGACGGCGTCCTCTTCGTGCTGGACCGGGAGACCGGCCGGCCGGCGTTGCCCGTGGAGGAGCGGCCGGTCAAGCAGAACCCGGCGCTGGCCACCGCGCGCACGCAGCCGTTCACGGTGGGCGCCGACCGCGTCGGGCCCGAGTGCGTGGACCCGGCGATGATTCCGTCGGGGTTCGTGGCCGGCTGCTACTTCGACCCCATCGGCGTCGACCAGCCCAACGTGTTCCTGCCCCACATGAACATGCGGCAGACGCCCATGGCGTACAGCCCGGACACGCAGTACCTGTACGCCGTGGCGTGCGTGAACCCGGCGTGGGTGCGGCGCCTGCCGACGGGATGGGAGTTCCTGGCTCCGGTGCGCCTGCCCGGCCAGACGCAGTACGGCCTGCTCGCCGCCATCGACAGCCGCACCGCCCGCATTGCCTGGCAGAAGCGCCTGCCGTATTCGGAGTGCGAGGGGAACGGCGGTGCGCTGGCCACGGCCGGCGGCCTGCTGTTCCACGAGGAGCCGGACGGCGTGTTCCAGGCGTACGACGCCAAGACCGGCGACCTGTTGTGGCAGTTCCAGACCGGCGAGCCAGGACCCGGCGGCGGGGCCGGCCCCAGCGCCAGCGCGGCGGCCACCTACCAGCACGAGGGCCGGCAGCTCGTGGCCCTGGCCAACAACCGGGCCGTCTGGGCCTTTGCGCTCGGTGGTCGCCTGCCAGAGCGGCCGGCGCCGACACCGCCCGCGCGCGTGCGTGAGTGGCCGGGCCGCGTCGAAGAGACGAGCCAGATTCGCCTGGGCTCGACGCGCGTCTTCACCATCGCCGCCGCGCAAAAGAAGATCGACTGGCTCAACGAGCACGACATCGCGCCGCTCCGCGTGAAGGTCGCCTCGGGCACGGCGGTGACCTTCACCAACGGCACCACGATGGCTCATGCCCTCGAAGCCAGGGACGGCTCGTGGAGGACAAGCTCGATCGCGCCTGGGGCGTCTGGATCGGTGACGATCACCAGGCCCGGCACGTACGAGTACGTGTGCCGCGATCACCCGTGGTCGTTCGCGCAGCTCGTCGTCGAGTGAGAGGGTAACCACGGCCCCGGACGCGGGGTCGCCGTGCGCTACTTCGCGTTGGCGATGTGGACCCGGTCCCGCTCGTTCTCGTTGCAGAAGTACTCGAGCACGTCGGTGTCTGGCTGCAGCACGTACGTCACGTTGATCGAGAACGGCCTCGCCACGGCCGACTCCAATCCACCCCTGTCGCGCACGCTCAAAGGGCCACCGAAGGCGGTTGCCAGCGCCGTATGCAGGTCGATCACCTGCGAAACCGACAGATACTGGATCACTTGGCGAGTTCGCGATACAGCTTCGCGCGCCGCTTCAGCAGGTCCGCCGTGTGTTCCCGAAAACGCTTCGTGACCTTGCCTTGTTCGAAGTGGCGCACCGGCGTTCGAACCACGATCGTGCCATTGACCGGGTGCGCCGACACCTCCACCTCGTCGCCCTTCTTGAGGCCCAGTTGATCGACGATGTCCTTGGGCAGGGTGACGGCCAGCGACGATCCCGTCTGGACGATGCGGCGTGGCATATCAGTATTCTATACTGACGAGAGGCGCCGGCCCGTCCTGGCACGCCGCGATCGACATCCCTCGCCGCTACGGCGCCTTACAGATGAAGTTGGCCGCGTCGTCGATGCTGCCCGTGCCGGTGTACCGCGCCACCTGAGGATATGGGCAGAGCGGACGGGTGCGGTCCACCCGGCCGTTGGTGCTGTGCGACGCCTCGAGGCGTGCGGGCGCCGTGCCGCGTTCCACCCAGTTCTCGAGCGCCGTCACCTTGTCGAACGTGTCGGGACCCTCGCCACCGTTGCAGTGGCCCATGCCGGGCGCCATGAACAGCCGGACGTGGTCGGTCGCCTTGGCGGCGCCGCCCAGCCGTGCCACCACCTGGTCGTAGTACTTGATCGTGTTCGGGGGCGGCACGAGCGAATCGCTCCAGCCGTGGTACATGATCACCTTGCCGCCACGCGCGAAGAACTTCTGCATGTCCGGGTTCGTGGCGTTCATGATCAGGTTCTCGGGCTGGTCGCCCTTGGCGACGTCCTTGTCGAAGTCGAACGTCTTCCAGTCCCAGTTCGGATCCTTGAACACCACGTAGCGATACTGGTCGTAGGTCATGGCCTGCACGTCCGGGCCCGCGGCCTGCACGCCCCACCCGAGCTCGCTGCCGGGCACGAACGACGAGAACAGCTCCTGCTTCGTGCGCGGGTTCACCGCGTTCGAGTAGATCTGCTTGACGGCCGCCACTTGCGGCGCCGTCAGGCACGACGCATCGTCTCCCTGCTTGCAGAGCAACACGGCCGGATCGAAGCGGCACTGCCGCGGATCGTCGATCAGGCCGTCCTTGAGCCCGTCTCGGGCGTCGCACGCGGCGAGCGCCGCCTGGTGGATGACGGGGAACTTGGCCGCCGGGATGTAGCGGGCAGGATCCTTCAGCACGGCGTCGGCGATCCACAGCGAGATGGCCGTCCTGTTGGCCGGCGCGCCGGCGATGATGCCGTCGTAGTCCTCGGGAAACATCTGGGCGGCCTTGAGACCCTGCCGTCCGCCCGTCGAGCAGCCGTTCCAGTAGGAGAACTTCGGGCCCGAGCCGTAGAACGCCTCGATGAGCTGCTTGGCCTTGGCGGTCATCTCGTGCTCGGACCGCCACGCGAAGTCCACGAGCTTCTCGGGGTGCCCGAGCGCGAAGGTGCCGCGGCCGCCCACGTGCCCGGTGTCGGTCGACGCCGTCGCGTAGCCGCGCTGCAGCGCCTCGGCCATCGCCGAGTAACTGATGACACCCGCCCAGCCGCCGTTGCCGACCGCCTGGTACTTGCCGTTCCAGTTGGTGCTGCCAACCGCGCCTGAGGGGCTGGCCGGCAGCCACACCTCGATCTTGATGTCCGAGTCGCTCGTCGGCGTCAGCGTGGCGGCGACGCGGCAGAAGGCGCCCAGGTCCTTGTACGGGTTCAAGCCCCGTTCGGCCACGGGCGGCTGGAACGCGCCGGGGGCCACGACCTCCGCCTTCGTGATCGCCGTGTCCTTGAGCGTCAGCTTCGCGAGGCTCTCGCACGAGGCGGCCAGGGCTTCCGTCGCCGGCAGGCACGCCAGCGTGACCACGACCCACACCATCGACATCGTCTTCATCGGGCTCTCCACTCGGTCGTCGGCACGCCCTAGCGGCGCGCCCCGGCGGGGCGCTCCTGGGCGCGGGCGCCGCTCATGATGTTCTGCAGCGCGTAGTTGCCCTCGTGACACGCGTACTCGAACATGCCGTAGCGATCCTCGCGCCCAAGGTCGAAGCGCATCGTGAACGGCGCCGTCCACGTGGCCGGATCGTCGATCGTGAGCGAGTAGCTGATCGTCGTGTCGCTGGTGCGCGTGAAGCGCTCCGTCACCTTCAGCGCGTCGCTGGCGCCGGTGCCGTTCATGCCGACGCCCATGCGATCGAGGAAGTTCGTCGTCTCGACGACCAGCGTGTCGCCGTCCCAGCGGCCGCGCGAGTCGCCCAGGTGGCTGCGGAGCGCCGGGCCCTGGTGCGGCCGGCCGTCGAGCGGCACGACGCGCGACTCGTGGACCATCTCGTTGACGAAGGTCACGTACCCGGGCGACTGCACGATGGCGTTGCCGTTGTTGTAGCCGCTCGGCAGCACCGAGCCCGTCAGCCCGCGCGTGATGCACCGTTCGGTCAGGTTGAAGTCGGTGTACGAGGCCGCCTCACCGGATTCGCGCGCGCGTCGCTCCGCGAGGCGCTTCTGTGCCGCCGGCGTCAGTGCGGGCAGCCGGCCGTTCGGCGGGTCGACGACGAGCGACGCCTGGCGCTGGGGCGCGGCCCGTTCGAACCAGTGCTGCGGCGGCGACTGGCCGCCGCCCACTTGTCCGAACGGGATGCTCGGGTTCTCGAAGTCGAAGTCGGCCAGGTCCTGCGTCTTCTGGTGCTCGAACTGCGATTCGCGTTCGGCCAGCTCCGCGTCGGTGAGCGTGTTCCGTGTGCCGAACGCCTCTGGACGCTGCAGGGGAATGGCGGCCGAGCGCGTGCTCGGCCACCGGCCTTCGAGGTCGGGATCGCCCCAGGGCGTCCGCGGTGCGCGGTAGGCCTGGCCCGCGCTCCGTCCCGCCGGCTGCGGGATGGGTCCCTGGGCCTCGACGACGAGGACGACGCCGACGAGGATGGATGCGGCAACGGCCGCGGCGTGAATCTGGCGCATGTGCGGCCCCTCCACGTGGGGTCAACGGTGTCGCGAGAACTATAGACCGACACGCGTCACCGGGCGCACGTCATCGAGGCCATTTTCCACGCGTTACGCCGATCGTGGCGGCCCTCCCTCGAAAGAGGTAGGGCACGCGTGGGGCGAGCCACGCGCGCCATGACCGGACATTCGCGGGAGAGGATCTACGCCCAGAACGCGTCCCAGTTGTGGAGGTCGTAGAAGTGCTCGCGGCCCGAGACGATCTGGCCGTCCCTGACCTCGAAGACGATGCAGCAGTCCGAGTCGAGGCGCCGGCCGTTCCGCTCGCCGCTGTTGTGGTGGAGGGCCACCACCCGGCCGTCGGCGCCCCCGAACACCTGCTTCAGGTCGGCCCTGAAGGTGCCGTTCGTCTCGCCGCCGTACCGGCCGAACTGGGCGAAGACCGCGTCGCGGCCCGTGTGATCGCCCGCGATGCGGCTGCGTCCGGGGGTGTGCCAGGAGGAGTGTGCGGGGAACAGTTCGGTCAGGGTCTTGATGTCGGCCGCGTTGAAGGCCGCGTAGCCCCGGCGGACGACCTCGGCGTTCTGTTCTGGTGTGCTCATGCTGCGTGTCTCCCGAGATTCGCCGCGGCGCGTGATAGGAATTGTGCGCCCGATGGCCGCGGCCGCCCTGTGGGCCATGCAGCACTGGGTCGTGGCGTAGTGCCGACGGGGAGGGACGGTCAGCCCTTGAAGCCGCGCTCCTTCGCGAACACGATGGCCTGGGCCCGCGTCCACACGCCGAGCTTGTCGAAGAGCTTCGACACCTGATTACGGACCGTCTTGTCGCTGATGTTCAGGCGCTCGGCGATGTCCAGGTTTCCGAGTCCCTCTCCCATCAGGCTGAGAATCTGTCGCTCCCTCGCTGACAGCCCGGCAAAGGGCGAGTCGGCCGGCCCTGGCGGATCCGCGACCCCGAGAAAGTCGAGGACCGCGTCGCAGAAGCGCGGCCACGCCGGCTCACGCTCGAGCAGGATGTGGTTGGCCGAGTCCAGCTCGACGGACTGAGCACGCGGAATGCCCGCCGCGAACAACCGCCCCTCCGATGACGGCACCGCCGCGTCTGCTCGCGCATGGAGCACGAGCGTGGGAGCCTGGACCTGCGCCAGGAGTGGCTCGACGTCGACCACGCTCCGGGCGGCCATCAGGTCGGCCACCGCGGGCCCCGAGGTGGACTTGCGGCAGAGTTCGTTCCACCACCCCATCTGCTCGGGATTGGCTCCGGGGATGAAGCGGGACGTCCACACCTGCCGGAAGGCGGGATCGTCCTTGCCCCAACTGGTGCGCGCCAGCGCCTCGATCGCCTCCCGCTCGAGGGCCGCCTGCGGGTTGCCTCGCCTGGCGATGCCGCGCACGTAGCCCCCGTAGAGCAGCAGCTTCGACACGCGCTCGGGATGCTTCGCGGCGTACGCGACGCACACCGGCGCCCCCTGTGAGATGCCGAAGAGCGTGAAGGGCTCTGCAGGGCGCGCCGCGTCGACGACGAGCTCGAGGTCGCGCACCCAGCGATCGAGGGAGAGATTCGACGTGGCCCAGTCGCTCAGGCCGCATCCACGCTCGTCGTACCGAACGAAACGGCCCACGCGCGAGAAGAACTGGATCCAGTGCCGCCACACGGGACTGTCCCAGTCGTACTCCAGGTGGCTCAGCCAATTCGCGGCCTTGACCACGAGGGGGCCCGCGCCGGACTCGGCCCAGGCCAGCCGCGCCCCGTCTTCCGTGGTCACGAAGCGGATGGTCTGTGGGTTGCGCGGCATGGTTCCGGTCCGCCGGGACATTTGTCCCAGCGACGGACGCTGATTCTAGCCAAATCGGGACAAACCTCCTATCGACGGTCGGCACCGCCTGTCGCACGCTTGACCCCGGAGGATCACGATGCCCAACGAGGTGACGCGACGTATGAACAGGACGGGGATGCTGGTCTATGGCGCCGTGAGCTACGCCATCTTCTTCCTCACGTTTCTCTACGCAATCGGCTTCCTGGGGAATGTCGTCGTGCCCACGTCGCTCGACGCCCCGGCCACCGGTCCATGGCCGGCCGCGCTGGCCGTCAATCTCGCGCTGCTGTCACTCTTCGCGGTGCAGCACAGCGTGATGGCGCGCCAGGGCTTCAAGCGCCTGATCACGCGCGTCATCCCCCAGCCGATCGAGCGAAGCACCTATGTGCTCGCCAGCAGCCTGGCGCTCGCGCTGCTGTTCTGGCAGTGGCGGCCGCTCGGTGGCGTGGTCTGGAGTGTCGAGCATGCGGCCGGTCGTGCCGTGCTCTACGGGGGCTTCGCGTTCGGATGGGGGCTCGTGCTCGTCACGACCTTCGTGATCAACCACTTCGATCTCTTCGGTCTTCGACAGACGTGGCGCGCCTTCCGCGGACAGCCGCAGGCGCCGCTCACGTTCGTGACGCCCGTGCTGTACCGAATGGTGCGACATCCGCTCTACGTCGGCTGGCTGTTCGCCTTCTGGAGCACGCCGACGATGACCGTGTCCCATCTGTGCTTCGCCGCCGTGGCGTCGGCCTACATCCTGGTGGCGATCCAGCTCGAGGAACGGGACCTGCTGAGGGAGCTGCCCGAGTATGCGGTGTATCGCCGACAGGTCCCCATGATCGTCCCCGCGTGGCCGCGGTCACTCGCCGCGTCCGACGCGACGCGCGGGACGCGCTCGCTGGCGGGGGACGTGGTGTCACCCCCCGCGCGCCCGTCGTGACCCGGGCCTGACTGGTCGCACTCAATCTGGAAGGGAGAAGACATGAAGAAGAGAGTCTTGTGGAGCATGCTGGCCGTCACACTGGCGGCCCTGGCCGGGGCCCCCTCGAGCGGCATCGCCGCTGAGCGGTTCTCACGACTGTGGTCGATCGCCGTCCACCTCGAGTACGTGGACGGAACGTCGTATGACGTCGTCTTCGCGAGAGGCGTCGAGACGCAGGAGGTGTCGTCCGTCCTGGCCGAGTGCGGGAGGAATCACCGGGCCGGAGCCGGGGCCGTGGTGCAGTATCACTGCTACCCCATCCCGGAGTGACGCGACGGCGTCGGCAGGGCGCGCCAGTGGCGACGCCCTGCCCTTCGCTATTTCGCCCGGCCCGTGAACCCCTGCGAGATGGTCGGGATGGCGATGATCGCGTTCCGCGCGCTCGGCGTGCCCCACGTCCCGTAGAAGACGATGCCGTAGAGCGTCTTCCGGTCCCTGCCGCCGAAGAACGTGCCGTGCAGGCCCTGCGGGCCGGGGATCGTGCCGACGAACTTGCCGTCGGCCGCGAACACGTCGACCGACTTGCCGGTGGCCACGTACAGCCGTCCCTGCTGATCGACCGCCGAGCCGTCGCCACCCTCGCCGCCCTGGAGCTTCCCGAACTCGCGCTGGTTGGTCAGCGAGCCGTCGGCATTGACGTCAAAGGCGTACAGGACGGCGCCGTTCGTGACATACAGCGTCTTCTCGTCCGGGCTCAGGATGATGCCGTTGGCGGTCGGTACGTTCTGCCCGTACTGGGAGACGACGCCCTTTGCGTTCGCGTAGAAGACGCCACTGTTCCTCGCGCCGGTGACGGAGAAGTACACGCCGCCGCTGGCGTCGGCCGTCAGGTCGTTGATCACGCCGCCGATGCACTCGAGGGGCTCGCCGTTGAACTTGTTCGCCAGCACCCGGCGCTGAGGCTCGAGCTGCGTGATACCGCCGCCGAGCCCGCGCTCGGCCACGAACAGCGCACCGTTCTTGCTGCGCGACACCGCGCCCGCGGTGTTGACGCTGGCGTGCACGACCTTCGCCAGGCCGGTCGCCGGATCGAACTGGATGACGTTGCCCGCGTCGTTGTTGGCGAAGACCAGCGCGCCGTTGTCGCCGGCAATCGGGCCGTCCACGTTGTTGCCTTCCCACGACCAGACGACCGTCCAGCTCTCCAGCGCCTGCAGCACGTCGGGGATGGGCGAGGTCGGCGGAAGCACCAGCGCCGGCGGTGGCGCGGTGGCGGCAGCCGCGTTGCCGGCACCCGGGATCGCGAACGGCTGCGGCGGCGTCTTGCACTGCGAGAGCGTCGCCTTGTAGTTGGCGTGCTGCCACGCCTGCTGGCTGCTGCCGCGATCGAACGTCATCGCCGGGCCCTCGTTGCGCGCACCCGGGTACCCCTTGGCGCGCACCGACCAGTCGCGGTTCGTGCAGAGGTCGCACTTCTCGCCGACGAACATGGCCGAGGCCTTCTTGTCGTTCTTGAACTGCCAGAGCAGCCAGTTCGACGCGACGTTGGCGTATTCGCCGCCCCCGGGATGGTCCACGGTGGCCGTGTGGCCCGCGCGGTGACGGGCGCCGTAGAAGGTCGGCACCTTCGTGAGCTGTTCGAACGTCGTGAGCGCCGCGGGCGTCAGGAAGTCGCGTTCGGCGCCGTTGATGAGCAGCACGGGACCATGAACCTTCTGCAGCGCGTCCGCGTTCGACTCGGCCCTGGCGGCCTGGATGCCGGAGTTGAAGACGCCGATGGTCTTGACGCGCGGGTCGGCGCCCACCGCGATGGAGAGGAAGCCCCCGCACGACTGCCCCATGACGGCGACGTGCTCGAGGTCGATCTTGCCCTTGAGCGGCGAACCGTCGCGGGCGTTCTCCTTCTCTGCCCAAGTGATCGCGTTGCGCAGGTCGTCGGCGTTCTGCTGCCGCTGCGCGGCGCCCGGGACGGGCACGTTGCCGATCACCAGGAAGCCGTACGACGCAATCGTCTCGAACAGGCCGGAGTAGCGCGCGCTGTTGATGGCGCAGCCGCCGTTGCCCCACGCCATCACCGGCAGCTTGTCCCGGCCGGGGAAGCGGCCGAGGTCGGCCGGGCGGAACACCTTGTGGCCCGGCGAGCCGAACGCAGGTTCGGACGTCACCTTGTAGGCGCCCGGGATGGCCTTGGGCGCGCCGTCGAGCGGCAGCGTCGTCCGCACCAGGTCGATTTGGGTGGGTCGGCCGGGCTGGCCCTGGGCCGCCGGCGCTTGGGCCGCAGCACCTTGGGCGAACGAAACACAGGCACTCAGGACGAAGGCGGAGGTGAGGACTGTCTTCATGCGCCGTAGCTTAGCAGAGGCGAATCGGCCGGCGATCACCGGAGCTTCGCCGAGAACCGTTCGCCCTCGGCACAGATTTCGTCGATGAGCTCCGTGTCCGCGGCAAACTGCTGCCGCAGCGTGACTGTCCACGGCCGGGTGTACGCCTTGGGGTCGTCCACGGTCACCTCGATCTCCAGGTACCCGAACGTGGGCCGTCGGATGCGCTCACGCACCTTGGCGCCCTCGGTGATCACGCTGCCGTCCCAGTCGATCCACGAGTCGTCCCGAAATCCGACGGAGTCGACGACCAGCGTGTCGCCCGACCAGGTGGCTGTCGAGTATCCCTGCCACGACGGGTTGGGAGCCTCTGGGAGCCGGCGGCCATCGGTGAAGACCTGACGGTACACGCCGTTGTACTCGTTCAGCATCACCAGCAGGTCGGGTGTCTGCACGAACTTCAGATAGTGGGGCAGCCCGTAGGCGCGCACGAAGAGGTCGGGCAGACACCGGATGTGCGGATCGTCGATGGCCTGGTTCGCCGTACGCTCGGCGACCTTGGCCGCGAGCCACGGCTGGTACGGCAGCCCGCCTGGCATGTCGATGCCGATGTTGATGCTCTGGCGGGAGAAGGTGGCCTCGCGGGGGGGACACTTGCGCGAGGCTGGCATCAGCTTGAGCAGCTCGCTGACGGGCAGGGTGCCTCGAATGACACAGGCGGGCTCGGCCGTCATCCATACCCCGGACAGGTCCACGTTGCCGTTGGGCAGGCGCGGAGCCGGTGCCTCCAGGTCGACCCCGCCGGCCGCCGTACGTGGCGCGCGCGGACTCGGCTGCTTGAACCACTGGGCATCCACCTGCCCGGATGAGGCGACCAGCAGGGCGCCGACGACGGCCGCCAGCGCTCGTCGCCACGATCTCTGCCATTGACGATTGCGGCTATCCATACGTCCTCTTCCCCCTCATGGGCGCAGGGCCTGCACAACGTATCATGTGCGCGGCATCGCGGCGCCCGATGGCCTGCGCCTACGATTCGCCGAGCCGTTGTCGTTGGACTTCACGCGTCCGAAGGGGAGAAGGCGATGCTCAAGACTGTAGGCGTCCTGGTACTGCTCCTGGCGGTACTGTCGGTCCTCGCATTCAGATTGGCCGCCCAGGGGCGCGCGCCCGAAGCGGCCCTCGTGAACCGCGCCGCGGAGGCCCTTGGTGGTCGCGACCGGGTGCTGGCCCTCAAGACGCTGCAGATCGTCGGCTACGGCGAGCTGGCCTACTTCAATGGCGGCGGGAACATCACCGGAGACCCGGAAGCCCCGCAGAAGTGGCAGAAGGTGCTGGAGCACACACGCACGATCGACTTCGAGCATGGGCGGACGCGCGTGCAGCAGCGCCTGAAGTTCGACTTCGTGTTCGCCGCGACCGCCGGTCAGCTCGGGCTCAATCGCAACAACGAGACGCTGGACGGTGATGTCGCCTACAACATCGGAGGCGGATTCCTGGCGCCTCCCCAGGCCGGCACGCCGCAGCCGCAGCCAGCGGGCGCGGCGGCCGCGCGCCAGCGCCGGATGGAACTGCTGTCACACCCCGTCGCCATCGTGCGTGCTGCGCTCGATCCGACCAGCACGCTGTCGAAGTTCCGCCGAGAGAACAATCTGCAGCTCGTCGACGTCACCGTCCGTCAGGGCGACACGTTGACGCTGGCCGTCCATGGCACGTCCAATCTGCCGGCATGGGTCCGGTACGTCGGACCGAATGCCAACCTCGGGGACGTCACGTATCGAACGGCGTTCACCGGCTACGTGCCAGAGAAGGGCATTCAGCTTCCGACGGGCTTTGCCACCATGATCGACTTCCGCAACGTCGTGCAGAGCAAGCTGTACGTCGACCGCAACATCGTCGACGGGCCCATCGACGACCTGAGCGCTCCGGCGTCGGTGCGCTCGGTGTCCCCGCGCGGGGCGGCAGAGGGTGGCAACACCAACCTGCAGCCGATGAAGGTGGCCGATCACGTGTGGTACCTCAACGGCAACACGTTCTTCGAATTCGACGATCACTTCACGATGGTCGAGGCCAACCGTACGGACGCCGCCCTGCAGGCGATCCTGAAGGTGGTGAACGCCCTGGTACCCGGCAAGCGTGTGACACAGGTCATCCAGACGCACCACCACTTCGACCACAGCGTGGGCCTTCGCGCAGCCGTGGCCGAAGGCTTGACGGTGATATCGCGGCGTGGCAACGAGGGCATCTTCCGCGAGATGGCGGCGCGTCCAGCCAGACTGTTCCCCGATGCCCTGGGACGGAACCCCAAGCCGTTGAAGTTCATGCCGGTCGACGATCACCTCAAGCTGAAGGACTCGACCAACGAAATCGACATCTACCACATCGTGGGCAACTACCACATGGCGGACGGCGTGATCGTGCATGTGCCGGCGGCGAACCTGCTCGTCGAGGCCGACCTCACCACCCAGAACTGGGACTTCAACTGGTGGGGTGACAGTCTGATGAACAACATCGAGTACCGGAAGCTCAAGGTGGACACCAACCTTGCGGTGCACGCGCAGAGGCCCTTTCCGCTCGCCGAGGTCGTGTCGGCCATCGAAACGCAGGTCCGCGCCGCGCAGGCGTTCTGCCGGCGCGCCGCCGAGGCCCAGTTCTTCCAGCCTGGCTGCCCGGTTCAATACAACCGGCCGCTGACGCCCGTCTCCAACTGAGGGCTCTATAATCTGGCCCACCGCCCTGGACGGAGCCCGAAGGCCGGCCAGCCGCCACCCAACTTAGACGACGTAGGGGGAATGTCATGAGCGTCCGAAGAACTCTTACCTGGATGAGCGCCGCGTTCGCGGCTGCACTGATCGCCGGCGTGCCCGCCGTGGCTGATGCGCAGGCACCCGCCGCTGGACCCGGCCCCGCGGCCCAGGCTCCGGCCGGCCCGGGCGGGGGCCGCGGACGCGGTGGTCCCGCCTACACGCCCGCGCCCGGCGCGAAGGACTTGAAGTCGGTGCTCTTCAACTGGGCCTGGCACATGGGCATGCTGCGCAGCACCGAGGAATACGACCTGATGATGACGCTCGACTATCAGGGCAATGGCACGATGCAAGTGGGCGGGCAGCCCTGCAACGTGACGTTGTACCGGAGCGACATCAGCTACCAGACGTCGGGCGAGCGGATCCGGATCACCGGCACGCGGCCCAACGGCCAGAGCTGCAACACGGTGCAGGTGCTCAGCGGCGGCTACGCGTGGGACGAAGACATCCAGGGCGCGGAACTCGTGCCCGGCAAGGGCAAGGCCACGCCGATGGCGGCCGCCGTCGAGGACCGGATGATCCGCCTGTGGACCAGCCCGCAGGGCGCCTTCAAAGCCGCGTTCTTCGGGACGGCGGCAGACCCGAATGCGCCGTCGATGACGCCGAGACCGCAGACCCTTGCAGCAAACGTGGCGACCATCGGTAAGACGTCCGTGGCATGGGTGGGCAACAAGCCGGTGCTGACCTTCCCGATCCCGGGCGTGCCCACGGCCACGGCCACGGCGACCCTCGATGCGAAGTTCATGGCCGAGAGCATCGTGGTGAAGAGCGGCGCCAACACCTACGAGCTCACCTACAGCGGGTACAAGGACTTCAACAACCCGCTCAATCCGGCCGACGCGCTGATTCCGGCCAAGATGATTGAGAAGAAGAACGGCACCGTCGTCCGCGACATCAACACCACGCTGACGGAAACGGGGCAGATGTACGTGGTGATGCCCGTGCCGGCCAGCGTCAAGGCGGCAATCAAGCCCACGCTGCAGCCCGTGAACTGGACGCTGCCGCAGCAGCCCGCCAATCCGGCCGCTGCCAACGCGCCCACGCCGCGGCTGCCCAACGGCAAGCCCGACCTGACGGGCGTGTGGGCTGGCGCCTTCAACCCGATCACGGGCGCCGGTGCCCGCCGGTGCGGCCCCACGCAGAAGGAATGCAAGGTGGCGCAGGACAACTTCTGGGTGGACTACGAGTGGATCTCGCCCTCGCGGTTCGGCGTCTACGGCCGGCCCATCTACAAGCCCGAGTTCTGGGACAAGGTGCAGGAACTCGACCAGTGGACGAACAAGTACGACCCGATCATGACGTGCGAGCCGATGGGGCTGCCGCGCATCCTCACGCCGCGCCGCATCTTCCAGACGGTGAACGATCTCACGATGATCTACACGACGAGCGACTACGGCGGCGGCAACCGGGAATTCCGGTCGATCCCGACCGACGGCCGCACGCACAACGCGCAGAAGGCGCTCGAGGCCACCTACAACGGCTACACCGTGGGGCACTGGGAGGGCGACACGCTGGTGCTCGACTCCATCTCGTTCGTCGACTCGACGTGGCTGGGACGGGGCGGCCTGTTCCACTCGGAGAAGATGCACATCATCGAGCGGTTCAACCGCAAGGGCAACGCGATCACCTACGACATGACCATCGAGGATCCGGACTCGTTCGTCGAGCCGTACGTGCTGCCCACGCGCGTGCTGCGCCCGTTCAATGGCGACGGCATCATCGCGGAGCGCGCCAACTGCGAGATCTACGAGGCCAACGACATCGTGAATCAGCTTCGGCACTGATTTGGTCGTCAGCCTTGACCCGACGGCCCGTTCCGGGTGAATCCGGAACGGGCCCTTCAGCGCTGGACTGCTGCGTGCGGGATACAAGACAGGTAGGCCCGGAGGAACTGGTCCCGCAGCGTCTCGTATTCGGCCAGTGTCCTGAACTTCTGGCGCTCCGGCCGCTGCCGCAGGAAGTACGCCGTCAGCGTGATCGACGCGGGCTCGTCGAACAGCGAGTACCAGTCGATGACACCGCTGTCCGCAGACGTTCTGAGGGTGTAGCCCTCGAAGCCCTGGATGCCGACTGGTGCGACGGCTGTTGCCTGACGCGCTGACGCCTGTTCCATCGCTGCCGCGATGGCCTGCCTGTCGCGGGCGAACTCCCCGGACCGCGACGCGTCCACTCGGAGGTTCACGAAGGGATCCGTGTTCGGGTACGCGAAGGTCAGGCTGTACCCGTCCCCGCGGGAGACCCGCGCGGGGCCGTCTTTCGTGGCCACGGATCGATCGCCCGGTGTACGCACCACGCCGACGAGAGCCAGGCCGTCGCTGAACGTACAGGTGGCGTAGATCTGCAGCGGGTCGAGCCGCTGCGCCACGATCACGACGACCACCGCTACCGCGGCGACGACGATGGCGCCGGTCCACACCGTGACGCGGTCGAGCACGGCCTCGAACCTGTCTGCCCACGAATGGAACCGTCTCGCCCCGAGCAGCGTCCCGGCGGAGGCCGGGCTCGTGCCGAAACGAGTGCGCCAGGCCAGCCAGAACAGCAGACCGACGGCTCCGCCGCCAAGATGCGCCGCATACGCCGTTCCGGCGAAGCCGTGAATCTGGTTCCAGGCGCCGAGCGCCTGCATCAGCATCCAGAGGAGCAGAGCCACACCAGCGCGGATTCGCAGGGGATAGAAGAGCAGCCACACCGTGCTGATGACCAGACGCACACGCGGGAACAACAGGCCGTAGAACACGACCAGTCCGGCGGTACCGCCGCTTGCGCCGACGACGGGAACCGTCGAGTGCGGCGCAAGGGCGACCTGGAACAGGCTTCCGGCTGCCGTCGCCAGCACCAGCAGGAGCAGGTACCGCGCGCGCCCAAGGTAGTCTTCGACTGGACCGCCGAAGATGATCAGGAAGCACAGATTCCCGAACAAGTGAAGCCACCCACCGTGCAGGACGAACGTCGTCAACACGGTCAGGCCAGCCATTCGGCCGACGGACGCCGGGACGAGGCTCAGCAGAGAGCCCAATGCCGGCAGCCAGCTCGTCGTGAAGAAGATGGCCCCCACCGCAAGCGCGATGCCCCACGTGAGCCAGGGTCGTGTGAGCCCCTGCTGATGCTGCTGCCTGACGGGGACGCCGAGCAGTGCCAGCACCCACTTCCACCGCCGATCGACCTTCTTGCCCGGAGGCGGCTCCGATCCGTACATGACCCTGAGCACGTCCGTCTCGTTCGCGTCGAACCAGACCACCGCACAGGGATAGCAGACGTCGAGCTCCACGGCGTACGGGCCGCGTGGAACGCTGACCCGCGTCATCGTCTCTCGGCAGTGAGGGCAGCCTCGCTCTCCTCGTCGCTGGCTCGCACGCACGCGCACGATCAGGCGATCCTGGATGCGGTCTCGAAGTGCGCCATGCACGTCGGACTGCCGGATCAGGGTACCGTGGCACTGCGGACACCCAAGGAACACGACATCGCCGAGAACCTGATCCACCAGTGGCACCTGGCAGGTCGAGCACTGGGCCTGGGTTGCCGTGCTGTCGGCGGTCGGTGGCGTGGAGTCCGGGCCGCTCATACTGTCCATCGGAGCGTCAGCGTGACGTCGTCCATGTCTCGTGCCGCGCGTTCAACACATGTGCCAAGGGCAGCCGAGGCTCCTGGCCGGCTTTCGCGAGGAGGCAGTGGCTGGGCGGCTGCGTCCGTGAAGAACTTCGCGGGTGAACGGGATTCTCCCCATCGTGGCAGCCGGAGAGTCACAAGAGGACGATGAGAACGGCCGTCCTGGCGTGCTCGTTGGGATACGCTAACGGCCGATGGCCCAGCGATTTGTCCTGCCTCACGGCGTATGTCTCGCCATGGGCCTTGTCCCGGCGCGGAGCGACGTGGCTTCGGTGCGCGCCTGGTCCTTGCTGCAGGCGTCATCGTGTGGTCAGGCACGGTATGGGCGGGCGAGGACTGGGCACGCAGGACATCGGACTGGAGGCTGCATGAAGAGGATCGTCGTTCTCGCCGCGCTGGCGGCCGTTGGTGCCGTGTCGATGGCGGTCGCCGCGTCGCAGCAGTCAGGCGCCGGCGCCGCTGGACAGGCCGCGGCCAAGGTCGTCGAGGTGGAGAAGCTCCGCGACAACCTCTTCGTGCTGACGGGTGGGGGCGGCAACACGGCCGTCTTCGTCGGCGCGTCTGGCGTGGTGGTCGTGGACACGAAGAACCCCGGATGGGGCCAGCCGGTCCTCGACCGCATCAGGCAGCTGACGTCGAAGCCCATTACGACGATCATCAACACGCACACCCACGGCGACCACGTGAGCGGCAACGTCGAGTTCCCGGCCACCGTCGAGGTGGTCGTGCACGAGAACACCGCCGAGAACATGAAGGAGATGCGCGCGTCGACGCAGACCGCGCCGAACGGCCAGCCCCCGAACATCTTCAAGGCCAACGGCGGCCGTGGCATGCCGAAGAAGACCTTCAAGGATCGCATGACGATCGGGGCCGGGGCCGACCGCATCGACCTGTACTACTTCGGCCGTGGGCACACCAACGGCGACGCGTGGGTCGTGTTTCCGGCGCTGCGCGCCATGCACGCCGGCGACATCTTCTCGGGCAAGAACATCCCGGGCCTCGATGCCGTCAACGGCGGCAGCGGCCTGGCCATCGCCGACACGCTGACCAAGGCCGCCGACACCATCCCGAACATCGACACCATCATCACGGGGCACAGCACCACCATGACGGTGGCGGACCTGCGTGAGTACGCACAGTTCAATCGCGACTTCGCGAACGACGTGCGGGCGGCGAAGGCCGCCGGCAGGTCGGCGGAGGAGACGGCGAAGGCCTGGAGGATTCCGGCGAAGTACGCCGGCTACGCCACGCCGACCCCGATTCGGCTGCTGCAGAACGTGCAGGTCGTCTTCGACGAGCTGAAGTAGGACGGCCGCCTCAGTGCGGCAAGTGCGTGAGGGTCGGCGGCAACTCCATCAGTTCGAGCGCGTTGCCGTCGGGATCCACCAGCATCGCAATCTTGATCGGAGCGCCGCCGATGGCCACCGTCGCCACGTCGCGCTCGACCGTCGCGCCCGCGGCCTTTGCCGCTGCCACTGAGGCCTTGATGTCGGAGACGCGCAGGATCGCGTGGTGCATGGGGTCCTTCGTTGCCGTGGCCTCGCGCTTCTGCACGAGGAACTCCGGCGAGGTGCCGGCCTTGGCCGCGGCCACGGTCGCCCCGTAGCGCATGATGATCTCCGTCGCCGGGTTCCCGACCCGGTCGATTTCCTTCAGGCCGAAGGCAGCCTCGTAGAACTTCGCCAGTCGGGCCACGTCGCTTGCGCCCAGGCGGACCGCCATCACGGTGACCTCGGCCTGCGCCGGCATGGCACACGCGGCGACCGCAACCCCGAGTACTGCTGCAATCATTCGACGCACGCTTCTGTCCTCCGCGTGGATTCTACGCCCTTCCCTCGGGCGGCGTATCGGCCGGCGCGGTCATTGCGCCGGCTCCACGAACACGTCCAGGACCCGCCGCGCCAGCTGCGACGTGTTCGCGTGCGCCATGTTCGACGTGACGGCGACGACGAGCCCCCTGTCGCGGCGTGTCATCAGCGACATCACCGTGCCGCCGGCGAGCGCACCGTCGACGCTGCCAGGGTTCGTCGCCAGCGCGAGGCGCGCGAGATCGGACGGCGTGGAGGAGAACGCCATCCCATTCGCGCAACAGGCCAGGTCGCGCATGTACATCAGTCGTCGTCCGCGGCGGGGGTCGTGGTCGTCCGATCTCGGGACGTAGAACGTCGCGCGATCGCCCGGCAGCGGGTACTCCGCGGGCATGAGGCCGAGCGGTTGCCAGACGGCGTGGCGGAGGAGCGTGAGAGGCGGGAAGTCCTCACCCTCCTCGCCGATGGCTTCAGGGCTCCATTCTTTCGCCGCATCGGCCCCGGTATTGGCCAGCCCGAGCGGTGCGACGGCGGAGGCCACCACGGACGCCGCGGTGCCGACGTTGAATCGTGTGCCCGGGGTGACGGGCGTCCGCGTGACGACGTCCCTCCACCCGAACCCTTCCGCCCAGACGATCGTGTCGCCGGCACCGACCGCGACCGACACCCCGGGGAGGTTCTGCGCCACGACGGCTGCCCGCACCAGCTCCCGCGCGCGGTCGACGGCCGCGGCATATCGCGGCGCCAGCGCCGGGTCGACGACCGATGGCACCTCCTGCGCCCGCGCGAAGAGCGGGGCGGTCACGACGGCCTGATGGGTGAGAAATGCCGCGAGGGCGGCCACGGCGACGCCGGCGGCACGCGCGGTGCGGGCGGCCCACGCCGGGAGCTGGTTGCGCGCGGCTCCGACGCCGAGCACGACTCCGGCCGCCATCAGCAGCATGCCGAACACGGCAGCCCCTGGCGCGTCGTCGGCACCGCCCAGATAGACCAGGTAGAGCCCCATTGCCGAGACGGCCAGGCCGAGGGCCGCACGGGTGACTGCCGTGACGGGCTTCGTGTCAGTGGTTGTCATGCCCGCAGTGTGACGGAGGTCCGGCCGCGAAGTCCTCACCGAGCGGTGAGCAAACGATGAGATTCGCGTGAAAGTCCGGCCCTCAGCCTCGCAGCCCGCCCTCCGCGCTCACTCCGCCGGTTCGATCCGCAGCATCGCGGCGTCGGCCTCGTCGGTGAGCACGTACAGCAGGCCGTCCCGGCCCTGCTTGACGTCGCGCAGGCGGCGCCGCAGGTCGACCAGCAGCGGTTCGCGCCGCAGCTCCTCGAGGTTCTGGTTGATCAGAATCCGGTGCAGCTGACCCGTGCCGGGAATTTCGCCGTACCGCATGCCGCTGACGAACACGTCGCCCTTCCACTTCGGCAGCCGGTCGCCGGTGTAGAAGGTGATGCTGGACACGGCGATCGCCGGCATCCAGTAGATGATCGGGTCGCGGAACCCTTCCTTCGTGAACGGTCCCTGCCACGCGCCGCCGTACGTGCGCCCGAGGCTGACCAGCGGCCAGCCGTAGTTGGCGCCCGGCGCCAGGATGTTCACCTCGTCGCCGCCGTTCGGCCCGTTCTCGATCTGCCAGATCGCCCCGGTCAGGGGGTGCTTCGCCAGCCGCAGGACGTTGCGGTGCCCCATCGTGAACACTTCGGGCCGGGCGTCGGCGCGGCCGACGAACGGGTTGTCGGGCGGCACCTTGCCCTCGTCCGTGAGGCGCAGCACCTTGCCCGTCAGGCTCTTCGGGTTCTGCGTGTCGCCGCCGCCGTGGGCCACGTACAGCATGCCGTCGCCGCCGAACGCGATCGGGCCTCCGCCGCCGCCTTCCCCGACGAAGATGTCCCGCGTCCCCGTGAGCCCCTTGCCGTCCCACGTTGCCCGCGCCACCGCCAGCGTCGTCTGCGGCGGGGCATTCCCGCGCCCGCCGCGTCCGGCCGCGGGAGGCGCTGCCGGGCCAGCCCCGGCCGGCGGGTCGAGCGGCTTCGTGTAGCTGATGTAGACGACGTGGTTGCGCTCGAAGTCCGGATGCAGCGCGATGTCGGTGCCCGAGAGGCCCGCGCCGCGCGCCACGGGAGCGCCGGGCACGGGCGCCGGATCGACCACGCCGTTGCGCACCGCCTTGATGGCGCCGCCGCGCTCGGCCACGAGAATCGTGTCGTTCGACACGAAAGCCATGCTCCAGGGATTCTGGAAGCCGCGCGCGTAGACGCTCACGCGAATGGTCTGCCCTTCGGCCGTCTCGTAGCGCACCGGCGCGGCGGGCAGCGGCGGAATCTTGATGCCCTGGGGCGCCACGGGCGTGTCGCCGCGCATGGGCACCGTCTGCTGCGCCGCGATCGGGATGGCGAGGCCGGCCAGCGCCACACCGGCGAGTAGTCTGGCGATTCCGTTCATACGTCCTCCGCGAGATACCTGGGATACGTGATACCCGATCCTGTCGACGGAGCGGGCACCACCCGTGCCTGCGTAACTCCCTAGCGCTTCTTCCTGGCGCCTGGCCTGGCCTTCTTCCGCGCCGGGGCAGCGGCGCGCGGCGCCGGCACGATCACCTTGTGCATCGGCATGATCGAGGGCTTCGCGTCGAGTCCGAGGTCGCGGAGGATGGGCTAGAGGGTCCGGCCGAACTTCTCGAAGGCGGCCTGCGACGTCCACACGTCGAAGACCATCAGGTCGTCCTTAGGGCCGAAGGACGCATGGTACAGGCGTCCGAGTGGGTGGCCAGCTCCCGCCTTTCGCAGCGCCTTGATGCACTGGTCGTACTTGTCCGACGTCATCGCGCTGGGCGCGAAGTAAATCCCGATCGCCATGGTGCCAGCCTCCCAGTCAGTGTCACCCCGGATCGATGAGGTGTGCACGGACGGTACTTGCTGCGCCGGCTGTTAGCAAGGCCGATCCGCTATGATGAGCCCGCCGTCGGGTGCCAGTCAGGAGGTTTCGCATGCGCTCCGCGCTTCGGGTCGTCGTTGTCCTCGGATGTTCGCTCGCGCTGCTGCCGGTCGCCGCTGGTGCACAGGCGAACCCCGGAGCACGCCCCGTCGACGCCGTTGGTTTCGACCTGGCGTGGAACCACGTGGCGCTGAGCGTGCCCAGCCTCGCCGAGTCGATGGCCTGGTACGAGAAGATGCTCGGCTTCAAGGGGACCGTGCGCCCCGGCCAGCCGGGTGCCCGCCAGCAGGTGGCGGATCTCCGACGCGGCGACATCACCATCGAGTTGTTCCAGGTGACGGACGCCGCCCCGCTGCCGGAGTCGAGGAAGAACCCGTCGGAGGACTTCCGGACGCACGGCGTGAAGCACTTCGGCTTCGAGGTGAAGAACCTGCCGGCGGTGATTGCCGAACTGAAGGCCAAGGGCGTGACGATGGCCTTCGAGATGCGCGACACGCCGGCGGAGCGGTTCGCGTTCATCAGCGACAACGCCGGCAACGCGATCGAGCTCATCGAGCACAAGACGCGCTAGACGGCGCCAGGCGAGCAGCGGGGGGGCGGACGTCTGGGCGATACGCGTCCACGCCCGACAGACGAGCCGTCACTTTAGAATGCTGACATGCCAAGGCGCATCGTCCAGACCGGATCCTCGCTGGCCGTTACCCTGCCCAAGGACATCGTCGATCAGCTGGGTCTCAAGAAGGGCGACGAAGTGGAAGTGTCTGCCCACCCGGTCAATGGCACGATCGTGGTTCGCACTCCCATACGCCAGTTCGAGCAGGGCAAGATTACGAAGCGCTTTCGGGAGCATACGGCGGATCTGTTGAAGCGGCGCGCGAAGCTGTATCGCGAGCTCGACAAGTGATCCTCTACTTGTCGGTGCCGCAGGTGCTCGACCTGCACACGTCGCTGGCCACCGCCTTTGGCGGCCCTGCGCGTGTTCGGGACAAGAGCGGACGGGAGTCGGCCGTGGCGCGGCCGGCCCAGACCTTCGATGGGGAAGAGTTGTACCCGGACGTGGCGACGAAGGCCGCGGCGCTGATGCACTCGCTCGTGCTCAATCACCCGTTCGTCGACGGGAACAAGAGAGTCGGAGCCGCGGCGGCCGAGTTGTTCGTGGAGATCAACGGTGGCGTCGTGCACGCGACGGACGACGACTTCGAGCGCATCACGCTGGAAACGGCCGAGGGGCGCGTGTCGGCCGAGGCGCTCGCGATCTGGTTTCGGCAGCGACTCGTGACCGGCCTGTAGCGCCCGACCAGGGCGACTTCGTCAGGATAATCCGCGCCCCTGTGCGGCGAGCGACGGAGAACCCTGGCCTTCCCCCTATAATCAGGCTCCAACTAGATGGCCCTCCACCCCGGCACCCGTCTCGGGGCGTATGAAGTCACCGCGCAGCTTGGCGTCGGCGGCATGGGGGAGGTGTACCGCGCCACCGACACGAACCTGAAGCGGCAGGTGGCGATCAAGGTGCTGCCAGCGGCGGTGGCGGCAGACACCGAGCGGCTCGCCCGCTTCCAGCGCGAGGCCGAAGTGCTCGCCGCGCTGAACCATCCCCACATCGCCGCGATCTACGGGCTGGAGAAGACGCCCGAGTGCACCGCGCTCGTGATGGAGCTGGTCGAGGGGGAGGACCTGTCGCAGCGGATCGCGCGAGGCGCCATCCCCGTCGCCGAGGCGCTCCCCATCGCGAAGCAGATCGCCGAGGCGCTCGAAGCCGCGCACGAGCAGGGGATCATCCATCGCGACCTCAAGCCCGCGAACATCAAGGTACGCCCCGACGGCACGGTGAAGGTGCTGGACTTCGGGCTTGCCAAGGCGATGGAGCCGGTCGGTGCGGCGGCGGTGAGCAACTCGATGTCGCCGACGATCACGACGCCGGCGATGACGCAGGCGGGGATGATCCTCGGCACGGCGGCGTACATGAGCCCCGAGCAAGCGAAGGGCCGGGCGGTGGATGCACGCGCGGATATCTGGGCCTTCGGTGCCGTGCTGTACGAGATGCTGACCGGCCGGCAGGCGTTTCAGGGCGAAGACGTCACGGACGTCCTGGTGGCCGTCATGTCGAAGGAACCGGCGTGGGACGCCATGCCCGGCAGCACCCCGCGAGCGATTCGCACGCTCATCCGCCGGTGCCTGGAGAAGAACCTGCGGCGCCGGTTGGGGCATGCGGGCGAGGCGCGCATTCAGATCGAGGACGTCGTTTCCGGTGCTGCGCCCGACGAGCCTGCAGTCACGGCCAGTGCGGTCGCGCCTCGAATACCGCTCTGGCGCCGGGCCTTGCCGGCTGGCGTGGCCATGGGCCTCACGGCGGTCATCGCCGGCGGCGCCGCGTGGACGCTCCGGCCCACGCCTGCGCCGCCACTTGGCCCGGTTCCGGTGATCGAGGGTGTGAGTCGAGGCCTAGGGGCGGGCGTCGCACACTTCAGTGTCAGCGGCAACGGATCGCTGGCGTACATCCCTGGTCCGGTAGCCGCGTCAGCATCGGCGGACCTCACACGGATTGACAGGGAGGGGCGTTTCGAACCGCTGAAGCTCCAGCCTGGCGCGTACGACGTCCCTCGCGTCTCGCCCCACGGCACACAGGTGGCCTTTCACACCGACGATGGCCGGGAATCGTTCGTCTGGGTCTACGACCTCTCGGAAGCCACCGCCGTGCGCCGCCTGACCTTCGGCGGCAACAGCCGTTTCCCAGTCTGGTCTCCGGACGGGAGACACGTGGCGTTCCAGTCCGACCGGGAAGGGGACCTCGGCATATTCCGGCAGCGTGCCGATGGTTCCGGCAACGCCGAGCGTCTGACCACGCCCGATGCCGGCACATCGCACGTTCCGGATTCGTGGTCGCCCGACGGGAATACGTTGTTGTTCGAGGTCAGGAAGGAGTCGTCTGGTGCGCTGTGGGCGTTGTCGCTCCGTGACAAGAAGGCGGCGCCGTGTGGCAACATTCAAGATTCGAATCCGATCGACGCGGTGTTTTCACCCGATGGCCGCTGGGTGGCCTACACGTCCCGAGAAACGGGCAAGAACGAAGTGTTCGTGCAGCCATTTCCAGCCACCGGCGCGAAGTACCAAATTCCGGGGGGCCTGGACAACCACCATCCCGTGTGGTCCCCTGACGGCAAGGAGCTGTTCTATGCCACGGGCCCGGGTCTCGCCGCCGGCGTCAGCGTTGCTGTTCAGCCCAGTTTCGCCTTGGGAAATCCCGTGGACGTATTCCGGGGGTTGCCAGCCAACGCGCCCAATGCCCGGAGAGACTTCGACATCATGCCGGACGGCAAACACCTCCTCAACTTCGTCAATAGCGGCAGTGGCCTGACGAGCGCTCAAGTCCACGTCGTGCTGAACTGGTTCGAGGAGCTGAAGCGCCTCGTGCCGACCAACTGACGTGTCCCTCGCGTCTGGCATTCGTCTCGGCTCGCCGAGCGATGGGAACGGGGCCGATTCGATCGCCGAACAGTCCGCTTGGCCGAGAACCCGCGTGCGAGGGTAGACTACCGCGCATGCGAACCAGAGTTGTCACAGCCGCGTGTCTTGCCGTACTCGCCGCCATCGCGAGCGCGCAGCAGTTTCCGCTGAGACAGAACGTCGAGGTGCTCACGGAAGCGCCGATGCGCCCCGTCAAAGTGAAGGACGGCCTCTACATCATTCGCGGGCCAGCCATGTACTGCATGACGGGCTGTCGACCCGGCGACAAGGGCGATGGCCTCATCCACGAGTCGGGCGACGTCGCCGTCCGCGTCACCCCAGACGGCCTCATCGTCGTCGACGACAAGTTCGCCAGCCAGGCCGCCGACGTCTTCGCGCAGGTGAAGAAGGTCAGCCCACTGCCCGTGAAGTACGTGCTCAACACGCACCACCACGCCGACCACGTGAGCGGCAACAAGTACGCGCGCGACACGTTCGGCGTGAACATCATCGGGCAGAAGAACATCCGCGCGAACTTCCTCCGGATCAAGCAGCCGGGTGAGCCGAACATCACGTTCGGGAACGAGGCCGAGGTTCACCTTGGCGGTGTCGAGGTCAGGCTGCACTGGTTTGGCCGGGCCCACACCAACGGCGACACCGTCATCGAGTTTCCGGACCTGAAGACGATCCACACGGGCGACATCATCATCGACGCGATTCCCGTTATCGACTATCCCGGCGGCGGCAGCGCGATCGAGTTCCTCACGACGATCGACCGGATGCTGACGCTCGATTTCGACACGGCCATCCTCGGCCACGGGCGGACGATGACGAAGCAGGAAGTGCGCGACTACCGGATGCGGTTCGCGGAGATGAACCGCCGGTTGAAGGCCCTCATCGACCGCGGCGTGACGAAGGACCAGCTCAAGACGTGGGAGCAGGCACGCGCCGCGCTGAAGCTCGAGGAGCTGGGCTGGGAGAACACGGTCAGCTGGACGACGTTCTTCTCCGGCTTCCCAGCCTATTTCGACGAGATCGCGGCATCGAAGTAACGAAGATCTGGCGTGAGCCTGCGGCCGGGAGCCGATCAGAAGCGACGGAGGCCCTCGGTGAGCGCGAGGTGCGTGCCCCACGGATCGGTCAGGAACGCGGTGGCGACACCCATCGAGCCGGGCGAGTAGGGCGAGTCGAACGTCACGCCCATCCCCTCGAGTTTCTGGCAGAACGCCTCGAGGCCGGCCACCTCGAAGCCGATGTGGCCGAGCATCCGGCCCTTCGTCGGCGACGTGGGACGGGGCGCGACGCTGAAGTTGAAGTTGACGCCTGGCAGGTCGGTCGCCTCGTAGGTCGAGCGCTTCCCGGGAATGCCGCCGAACAGCTTCGTGTACCAGGCTTTCGACTCGGCCACAGCGCCCTCGTCGGGCAGATACAGGTGCGCGTGGTGGAAGATGGCCGGCACCGTGATGGGCCGGTTGTGGCGTTGCGCCGCGGCGTCGTTGAAACCAGGCTCCTGCGTGAACGTCAGATTCAACGCGGCGTTCTCGAAGATCTCCACGCGTTCGTGCTCGGGCGTGTAGATGTACCCGACACCCGGGTACGCCTCGAGACGCTTGATCGCGAACCCGGCGGCCTCGACCTCAGCGAAGGTACGCACCCTGAAGGCGATGTGATTGAGCACGGACGCTTCGCTGTTCCCTGCGTACTCGCCCTCCGTCAGCAGAACCAGGACGTCAGCGAACTTGACCGCGTCGCCCGGCGACCGGACGGCGATCGCCGTGCCACCGAGCCTGACCCAAAAGTCGCGATTCGCCGCGATATCGCGGACGGTGTAGTGAAGGTGGCCCATCGCCACGCCGGCCGCGTTCGGCGCGGCCAGCTGGACCGCTGCGTCGGCGATGCTCACCCTACGGCAGCCCGAACGCCAGGACGGTGTTGCCCGACGGAATGAGCACGTACTGCTTGCCGTCGAGCATGTAGCTCATGCCCGCCGTGCCCCAGATGGGAGAGCCCGTGCGGAAGCGCCACAGCAGCTTGCCGTTCTTGGAGTCGAACGCGTTGAAGTAGCCCTCGTGATCGCCGGCGAACACCAGACCGGATGCCGTGGACATCACGCCGGCGAGCGACGCGAGCCCGAACTTGTGCTCCCACCGGATCGCGCCCGTGCTTGGGTCAATGGCTCGCAAGACGCTGTAGTCGGGGTCTGCCAGCTTCCGCATGCCGCCGCCCATGTTGGTGCGGCCCGGCTCGAGCTCCTGCTTCTGGGGCGTGTAGTACGCGCACGTTTCCCGCGACATCACGTAGAAGAGCCCCACGGCCGGGTCGTAGGACGGCGGATTGTAGACGGTGCCGCCGCGCAGGTCGGGCACGCAGGGCGTGGTGGCCTCCGAGCCGCCCGGCGGAATGACGCCGTCGTTGAGCACGATCGGCTTGCCCTTGGCGTCGAGCTCGCGCGCCCACTTGGTGTTCGTGTAGGGCTTGCCGACCAGGAACTCGCCGGTCACGCGGTCGAGCGTGTAGAAGAAGCTGTTTCGATTGGCGACCATCACCACCTTGCGCGGCTGCCCGCGGAAGGTGATGTCCGCGAGCACGGGCACGTGGTTCGAATCCCAGTCGTGGAGGTCGTGCGGCGTGAACTGGAAGTGCCACTTCAGCTTGCCGGTATCCGCGTCCAGCGCCACGAGCGACGCGGTGTAGAGGTTGTCGCCGAGGCGGTCGCCACCGTAGTAGTCCGCCTGCGGGTTGCCCGTGGCCCAGTAGATCGTGTTCAGCTCGGGGTCGTACGAGCCGGTGGCCCACGTCGCACCGCCGCCACGCGACAGGAGCGAGGCATCCGACCACGTCTCGCTGCCGGGCTCGCCCGGGCCCGGAATCGTGTAGAAGCGCCAGACCCGCTTTCCGGTCTGCGCATCGAACGCGTCGATGAAGCCGCGCGTCGGCAGGTCGCCGCCGGAATTTCCGACGATCACCTTGTCCTTCACGACCAGCGGGGCCGCAATGCCGGCGTGCCCCAGCTTGTAGTCGTCCATCACGGTGTCCCACACGACGCGGCCCGTGTTGCGATCGAGGGCGACGACGTGCGCGTCGAGCGTGGCCATGTAGACCAGGTTGCCGAGAAGCGCGAGCCCGCGGTTCGACGGGTTCGCGCCGCCGTAGGTCATGCCCGGCGGGAACGCGCGGCGATAGCGCCAGATTTGCCGGCCGGTCCGAGCGTCGACGGCCCACGCCAGATTGTTGTTGCCGCTGATGTACATGACGCCGTCATGCATCAGCGGAATCGACTCGAAGCCGCGCGCGATGGCCATGCCTTCGGCCTGAAACATCCACTGCAGCGACAGCTTGCCGACGTTGCCTGGCGTGATCTGCTTGAGCGGGCTGTGGCGACGCCCGGTGTAGTCGCCGGAGTAGGTCAGCCACCGAGACGGGTTCTTGAGACCGTCGACGAGGTCCTGGCTGGTCACTGGCGGGAGGTTCGGCGCGGGCGCAGTTGGACGCTCCGGGACGAGCGGTGCACCGCTCTGG
The DNA here is from genome assembly GCA_963923455.1 of uncultured bacterium. Lineage (GTDB taxonomy): Bacteria > Acidobacteriota > Vicinamibacteria > Vicinamibacterales > UBA2999 > CAWULT01. The sequence continues at coordinate 5,386 of CAWULT010000009.1, read as the reverse complement.
GCCGCGACGGCAGCGCCTGCGGCGCCGCCGCGGCCTTGCGCACGGAGCACACCACCCAGTGCGGCGGCAGCCATTGCCACGCACACCACACAGATGACCTGGTTGACTCGACGACGCACGTTTACAGGGGACACGTTCATAGGGCTTCTCGCTCGCGTCTAGCGGCCGGCGACCTGTATCTCTTGCAGCGCCGCGGTGTCGGTGGGCAGTTCCGTCGCGCCGGCCGGGCTGCCGTTCGACTGCAGGATGAAGCTGGCAATGTCCACGTACGTTGGCGTACCCAGACTGTCCGGCGCTTCCAGGGGCATCGAACGGCGAAGGGTCTTCAGCATCTCTGCGACACTCGACCCAACGAAACGATTCGCGAAGAAGTCGCCCACGAGTGCCGGCCCGCTCGCGCCGAGCAGGTCCTCCGAATGGCATCTCGCGCACGCGTCCATGTACGCCTTCTGCCCTCGGATGGCCTGCGCCTCGCTGAACACGCCCTGCGCCGTCGTCTTGGCACCCTGAGCGGCCGTCACGGCCACCACCACAAACGTGCAGAGGAAGACGACCCCTCCGCTCCAGAGCATTCGATTCATGCCGCTATTGAGCCTCCGACGATCGCACAACAGGAGATTAGCACGGCCGTCCCGCAGGCGGATCAGACGGCGAATTGCGTGGGACCCGCGGAAATGACGAAAACGTCCCTGAGGATCGGACTATCGTGCGACCGTGTCCGCGGCTTCGGCGTGTGATACCTTCTCCCGCGGGTTCCCAGCGCACACCAACGTCCAGTTCCACGCGTCCCGACGCCGGTCGACTCTGGCGCCGAAGTCAACTTACGCAGCCCCACAGGGAGTGCCATATGCGCAAGCCTTCCGTCCTCGGGGTAGCCCTTCTTCTCTCTTTCCTTGGCATCGGGTTCGGCGTGACGACGCCGGTCGCCGGCGCGCAGGGTGTGCTTGATCGACTCAAGCGAGCGGCCGACGACGCCGCCCGAAAGGTTGAAGACGCCAAGAAGGCGGCCGACGCGAAAAGGGCCGCCGAAGAAGCGGCCCGACGCGACAAGGAAAGGGCCACGCCGGCGACGCCGGCAACGCCAGCGACGCCAGCGGCACCTGCCCGCAGCGCAAACGGCGCTCCATCGAATGTGCCGGCGTCGTCGGCCAAGGTGGAAGAGCTGTCGCTCGCGTCCGGGCAGAAGCTGGATTTCGTCGTCAGTCCGAAGGGCGGACATGCCGCGGCGGTCGTGCTGCGTGGCAGTCGCACGGTGGTCGTGCATGACGGCGTGGACGGACCGCGGTTCGACGCGATCCTCGGCGAGAGCTCGGGACTGGTGTTCAGCCCGGACGGATCGCGCCTGGCGTACGTCGGGCGACAGGGGGCGGAGTTCGTGTTCATGGCGGATGGCAAGGAGTTGCTCCGCGTCCCGGCCGCCCGGCATCCGCGCCTCGGTTCGAATTCTGCCGAGTCGATCCCGCAGTTCACGGACAACGGCCGGCATGTCTATTTCCCGCTCTACACCGAGCCGGTGCCGGGGACTACTAGCGGTTACATCTAGTTGTTCGTCGACGGCGTGCCCGGGCCACAGAGTTTCGCCGCCGTGGCTCCGATCTTTGCCGCTGGTGGAGATCATCATGTCTACATCGCGGAGAACCCTCAGAAGAGAGGAACCTTCACGCTCGTGGTCGACGGCAAGCCGTCGCCGTTTCCCGGGGGCGAGCCGCAGCTGACCGCCGACGGCCTCCACGTGTTCACCAAACGTCAGCTGCCGGGCCCGGCGCCGACCACGGAAGTGTTCCTTGACGGCAAGCCGATCATGAGGGCGCAGAGCGCGCAGATCTACACGACGCCCGTGGGATCAGGATTCATGACCGTCGTGACCCAAGGCACGCCAGGAACCGGTGTCCATTTCCTGACGATGGGCACGCAGCGGATTCCGGGCACAGACTGTCCATGGAATCCCGGATACGGGAATGTCGGGTTCTCGGCTGACGGCAAGCACTGGGCCGCTGCGTGTCAGGCATCATCCGGCTCGTTCTGGATCGTCACGGATGGAAAGAAGGGCCAGGAGTACCAGGGGCTCGTGCCTGCGGGGTTCACTGCCGATGGCCGGTTCGTCTACGGCGCGAACATGCGCAACCAGATGTTCCTGGTCGTCGGCGATCAGGAATCCGAAGGCTATAGCTCGCTGCTGACCACAATTGACACGAGCACCCCCGGTTTCAAGCCGCTCTTGGTCAACACTCCGCTGCCGCCTCCGGCTGCACTGGTCGGCAACCACATCGCGTTCACTGCACTGACCGGCGGGACGATGAATGCGATTGTGGTTGACGGGAAATCGCTGCAGCGCGAGGGCGCCAGCAGGGTTACGTTCAGCTCGGACGCCGCGCATTTCGGGTTCACGTTCGGGCGGCTGCCAACAGCGCGGACGGTGAACGTCGATGGCAAGGACCTACCTGGGAGTGTCGTGGCGTTTCAGCAGGCGGGGCTCGGGCGCTATCGCCCGCGCGCGGAGTTCGTATTCAGTGCCGATGGGAATCACGTGTCGTATTTCGACCAGCAGCCCGGCAACTCCTCCGGGGTCTACGTCGATGGCAAGCTCGCCCAGGTGTTTCCCGGCACGCAACCGCAGAACCTGACATTCACGCCCGACGGCCGGCACCTCATCTGGGCGGCGAACAGTGGTTCAACGCAGACGGTCTACGTGGACGGTCGTCCGTCCGTCCAAGTCGACAACAACATTCAACTCCAGGCCGCGCTCGGCACGTGGGAAATGGGTGCCGATGGGACGCTGACCATCGTCGCGCAGGCTGGTGACGCGATCAAGCGGTTCAGGATTACACCCGGAGCTGATACGAGTATTGCCTCGATAGGCAAGTAGCGTGGTCCGACGCGAATGCGCGGTACGCGTGTGAGGCGGCAACGGCCGGCTCGCTTTCGGTCTGGTGTGGAAGGGGGGCGAACCCCCACGGTATTGCTACCGCCAGCCCCTCAAGCTTCTACATGTATATGTAAATATATGTAAATAAGCAGTTTAGTGTGCTCGGTATACAGACTACTACCCGACTATTTATTGCGTCTCAGCGACGGTCTGGAGTAGCGTCATCCGCACGATGACGTTCCGCAAACCCCTCACCTCGAAACTCGCGTCCAACCGCACCCTCGCGACCATCTGTGACGGACGGGTGCGACTGGAGCGTCTCCCCTCCAGCGGTATCATCTCCGCGCGGGCGTGGATACAGGGTAAGGACATCCGCAAGAGCACAGGGGAACGGACGCTCACCGCAGCAAAGCACGTGGCGACGGACTGGTGGCACGACCTGACCGTCCGTGCGCGACGAGGGGAGCACCTCCATTCCCCGACGTTTGCGGACTGTGCGGACGCATTCCTCACGAAGCGGGAACGGGACGCACAGGCAGGGCTCATCAGCGCAGGGCAGTATCGGAACCTGACGCAGAAAGCGGCGCTGCTGAAACCGCTCCTGGGCACCGTCAAGGTAGCGGACATCACCGACGACACCTTGGAGCGGCTGCGTGCCACCCGTGAGCAGGTGACGAACAAGCGGGGGGAGACGCTCGCGAACGAGACGCTCAAGAAGGACTTCGTCTTCATCCATGCAGTGTTGACGTTCGCACGGGACACGATGAAGGTCCTCCCGTTTGTCCCGAAAACCCCATCCTTCACAGGACTCAAGGCGTTGGTGCGGCGTGGGCGTCCGTTCCTGACGGAAGCGGAATACAAGACGCTCCACCAGTTGGCGAAGGCGCAAGCGGACGAACCCGACCTGAACCCGCGTGTCCGTCGGCAGCGGCAGGCACTCTACTGGTTCATCCTCATCTGTGTCGGCGGCGCGTTACGGGTGGGCGAAGCGGAAAGCGTCCGCTGGTGCGACTGCGAACTGGTGATGCTCAAGAACGGCACGGACGCAGGAGAACCTGCGGTGCGGATGCTGGTGCTGGGCAAGCACTCCACGGGCGGCAGGCGCGAGGATGCGTATGTGCTGTTCGGCGGCGTCTACGCGTTCAAGGAGATGCTGGCGGCGAAACCCGAGAATGCGAAGGAGACCGACTTGCTCTTCCCCGAGAGTCATCGGGAGGGCATGAAGCGGTTGCTGAAAGACGCGGGACTCTACGAATACCGCGATCCGAAGACGGGCAAGATGCTGACGCGGGATCGGAAGTCGCTGCGTCCCACGGGGATCACGCTGCGCTTGGACAAGGGCGACAACCTGTCCCATCGGGATGTCGCCAAGTGGGCGCGGACGAGCGTCCAGATGGTCGCGGACTTCTACGACCAGGCGCCCCCTGAACAGGTGGCGGAACGGGTGGCGGGGTTTCGGAGAGGATAGACGCGAGACAACCGTCGAAGGGGCTGTAGGCGGGAGTTCTTGCGCCCTCACCCGCTAACCCAGAAAAGCGGCACGCGCCAGTGGTCCTACGCCGCGCTCGTGGCGTCTGCCCTTCGTATGGAACGCAGCGTCTCATCCCACAGCGTGAGACGCGCGGTCAGGGCACGAACGACGGCGTGTTCCGCCTCGGCGTGTCGCTCCGGCATTCCCGCGCACAAACTGTCGAGCATTTCCTGCGCTAGTGGTCCGTGCGAATCTCCATCGAGTGCGATGTGACGATCCAGATAGTAGAAAAACTGCGGATGCGTGTCGCGCAGGAATGCGCTGGCTGTGGCAACAGACGTAAACATCTGCGGCACGAGGTCCTCGCGCCCGAGTGCGAACGCGGCAGCGATCGCATGGGTACGTCCCTCTGCGATGATCCCAAACGTGGCTTCGACAAATGGCACGATGGGGGGCGGTGCGGAGGACCCTGCGAGTGCCTGGGGTAGGGAGACTCCCTCGGACAGCAGGCGAAGGAATGCCTCGATCGATCCCGTACTGGCGCCGATCTCCCGCATCGCGCCCAGATAGAGCTCGAAATGGCTGCCATAGCCGCCCCCGGGCAGTAGATCCGATTCTTCGCCGAGGACGATTTCATTGATCAGACGTGCTGTACGACCGGACGCCGCGGGTGTCCACGGCACCGCGACGCACGTCAGCGCTCGCTGGAGGGATTTCAGCAGGCTCATGAAGTCCCAAACGGCGAAGACGTGGTGTTCAGCGAAGATCCGGAGCGCGGCAGGCGTTTGCACAGCGGCGTACAGCGGGTGTGTCCGGAGTTGCGTAGTGAGGGTCGAGATGAGGGGCGACGTCAACATAGAAAGGTAAGCGCCTTCCGTGGGTAGATCGAGAAGAGAGAGGGGTCTCAGCGCAGCGTGTCGGTGATCCAGGCGGGCGGGCGGTACCCCCCTCGACGGACGAACCGTGCGCAGTCGCCTGTCTCGCCACCGGCATCCTGGGCTTGACCCGATCTCGTGGACGGGTTAGTTCAGTCGAATCAGTCGTTCCTC
>CAWULT010000008.1:0-71300 GCA_963923455.1 uncultured bacterium | reverse complement strand
TGGCGCGGCTCGACGACGGGCCTGTCGTTCTTCGAGGGCACGTTCCAGGTCGCCGTGCCCGAGCTCGCCGGGCTGGTCGCGCCGACGGTCGTCGGCAGCCAGGAGAAGGTGACCGACGCGGCGACCGGCCTGACCATCGTGCAGCGCAAGCCGATCGCGTCGCAGATCGGGATCGCCGTGCAGCGCGGGCTGAAGTACGCGGCACTGCGGACGAAGTCCAACAAGGACAAGCGGCTCGCCATCCTGTTCTACGACTACCCCGCCGGCAAGGCCAACATCGGCGCCAGCTACCTCAACGTGGCCGGGTCGATCGCCCAGATCCTGCAGCGCCTGCAGAAGGAGGGCTACGACCTGGGCGGGCCCAAGGCGCTCACGGCGGACGCCGTCCTGAAGGACCTGCTCGCCAAGGCCCGCAACGTCGGGGGCTACGCGCCGGGCGAGCTGCAGGCCCTCGTCGATCAGGGAAGCGCCGTCCGGATTCCGATGACCGACTACAAGCGCTGGCTCTACGGCCTGTCGCCGGCGCTGCGCAACAAGGTGATCAAGGACTGGGGCGCCCCCGAGAAGACGCGCGTGATGACGCTGCCCGCGTCGGGCGCCGCCGGTCCGACCTTCGTCGTGCCTCGCGTCCAGTACGGCAACGTGGTGCTGCTGCCGCAGCCGGCCCGCGGGTGGGGCGAGGACCGCGAGAAGATGTTCCACGCGACGAACCTGGCGCCGCCGCATCCGTACGTCGCCACCTACGCGTGGCTGCGGCACGGCTACAAGGCCGACGCCCTCGTCCACGTCGGCACGCACGGCACGCTCGAGTGGCTCGACGGCAAGGACATCGGCCTGTCGCCCGAGGATGCGCCGGACGCGCTCGTCGCCGACCTGCCCGACATTTACGTCTACAACGTCGACGTCGTCGGCGAGGGCCTCGTGGCCAAGCGCCGCGGCATGGCGACGCTCGTCGACCACATGGTGCCGGCCTTCAAGAAGGGCGGCCTGCTGCCGGAGCTCTCGGCGCTGAACGAGGCGATCACCGACTTCACCAAGCGGCAGGCGGACAGCCCCGATCTGGCCAAGGCCTACGCCGAGCGCATCCGCGCCCAGCTCCTCTCGCTGGGCGTCGCCCGGGACCTCGGCCTGAAGCTCGACGCGCCAGGCAGCGTGACCGACGAGGTGCTGCACCAGGTCGAGGAACACCTGCTGCAGCTCCGCAGCCAGAACATTCCCTACGGGCTGCACACGTTCGGCCGCGCGCCCGGGAAGGCCGAGCGCGCCACCACCGTCGACGCGATCGTCAGCGCCGATCGGAGCCTGCTGCCGTCGAAGGCGACGGTGCTGGCCGCCGAGATGGACCAGCGGATCCTGAACGGGGCGCAGCGGGAACTCGACAGTCTGGTCCGGTCGCTGCGCGGCGGCTTCGTCGGCACCGGCGGCGGCGGCGAGCCGATCCGGAACCCCGATGCCTACCCGACCGGACGCAACTTCTACGGCATCGATCCGGACAAGGTGCCCAAGCCGGCGTCGTGGGACCTCGGCGTCACGCTGGGCAAGCAGATGCTGGCCGATCACCTGAAGCAGCACGGCCGGTACCCGCAGAAGGTGTCGTTCGTGATCTGGGGCGACGAGACCATGCGCCACGAGGGCGTGATCGAATCGCAGATCTTCTACCTGCTCGGCACCAAGCCCGTCTGGAACGACCGGGGCAAGGTGGTGGGCGTGCAGGTGATCCCTCGGGCGCAGCTGAACCGGCCGCGGGTCGACATCGTGATCGCCAGCGCCGCCGAGGGCATGTTCAACAACGTCACGCAGCTGATGGACCAGGCCGTCCAGAAGGTGAAGGCGATCGACGAGGCGGACAACTACGTGCGCCGCCACTACCTCGACACGAAGGCCGTGCTGATGCGGCGCGGCTACTCCGAGTCGGAGGCCGATCAGCGGGCGGGGGTGCGGATCTTCGACGAGGCCCCGGGCGAGTTCAACCTGAACACCTCGACGATCGCGGCCAACAGCGGCACCTGGGACTCGGACACGGGCATGGCCGACGACTACCTGCGGAAGCTCGGCCACGGCTACGGCAACGGCTTCTGGGGCGAGTCGATGCAGGACGTCTTCCGCCTGGCGCTCTCGGGCACCGAGAAGATCGTCCACAGCAGCTCGACCTCGCTCTACGGCGCCCTCGACAACGACGACTTCTACATGTACATGGGCGGGCTGGCCACGGCCGTCCGAAACCTCGACGGCAAGACGCCGGAGATGGTCGTGACCAACACACGCGACCCCGGCCGGCCAGAAATGACCTCGATCGAGAAGTTCATCGGCAGCGAGTTCCGCTCGCGCTACGTGAACCCGACGTGGATCGCGGGCATGAAGAAGGAGGGCTACGCCGGCGCGGGCGAGATGCGCCAGTTCGTCGAGTATCTCTGGGGCTGGGACGCCACCGCCCCCGAGGTGATCGACGACGCCAAGTGGCAGGAGACCTTCTCCGTCTACGTGCAGGACAAGTACTCGCTCGGCATGCAGCAGTTCTTCGACGCGAACTCGCCGTTCGCCTATCAGGACATGACCGCGCGGATGACCGAGACGATCCGCAAGGGCTACTGGAAGGCCGACGACGCCACGAAGAAGAAGCTGCTCGAGGAGTACGTGTCGAGCGTCAACCGCCACGGCGTCGGCTGCGCCGAGCACACGTGCGGCAACCCGCGGCTGCAGAAGTACGTGCTCGAGGAGGGCCGCAAGGCCGGCATCCCGGTGCCGGCGCTCGAGGGCTTCCAGAAGGCGATGGAGACGGCCACGGGCACGCAGGTGCAGGCCGCGGCGCAGGAGCTCTCGAGCTTCGCGCAGCAGAACGACGCCCGGATGGCCGAGAACCTGTCGAAGGTGCCGGCCATCAGCCGCATGGCGCGCCAGATCACCGGCTACCTGATGGAAGCACGTCAGCAGACCAAGGCCGATCCGAACCGCTCGCGCCCCAGCACGCCGAACGAGCAGATGCTCGCGCTCTGGACGGGCGGGCCGGTCGTGGCCCTGCTGCTCTTGTGGCGCTGGCGGCGCAGTCGTGGCGGTCAGGCCTAGATCGAGCCGCGCACGCGGGCCGCACGCGGCCGTACTGATGTTCGCGACGACCATCGGTCTCGCGGGCCTCCCGCTCGGCTCGACCGGCTGCTCCGTGGCGCCCTTCCAGGCGGTCAGTTCGGCCGAGGGCCGGGCACACGAGCCGAGCCTGGCCGTGTTCGACCACGGGATGACCGTCGCGTGGTACGACACGCGGGCGGACCGCGGCGACCTCTACGCGCGCCGCCTCGACGATGACGGCCGGCCGGTCGGCCCCGAAATGCCGTTGACACAGGGGCCGAACGACGCGCTCGAGCCGGACGTGCAGCCGCTGCCCGGCGATGCCTTCGCGATGGCGTGGTACGAGAAGGCGCTCGACGGCCGCCTGCAGCCACGCGTGGGCGTCTGGACGCGCGACGGCGTGCGCCGGTGGGCGAAGGCCGTGTCGGCCGCTGGCCGCAATGCGCTCGTGCGCGTCGCGGGCAGCCGCCTGCTCGTCGCGTGGGTGCAGGACGACGGGGAGGACCGTGCCGGCGTGTGGGCCGGCTGGTGGACGCTCGACGGCGACGTGGTGTCGCCGCCGCGCCGGCTCGCCGACGCGGGCCGCACCACGTGGAACCTCAACGCGGCCGTCGCCGGGCCCGACCCGGCCACCCCCGCGTCCTCCGCGGCGCGCGCCGGGCGGGCCTGGGTCGTCTTCGACGCGAGGGCCGGCACTCGCGCCGAGGAGATCTTCGCCGTCGACGCCAGCCCCGACGCCACGAGTCCGGCCGTCCGCCTCACGGCCGACGACGGCGCACCGTCGAAGTATCCGGATCTCGCCCTCGCACGCGACCGACTGGCGCTGGCCTGGTTCGACGAACGCGACGGCAACCAGGAGGTGTATCTGGCCGTCGGGCCCCGCGCGCGCCTCGACGACCGGCGCGCCACGGCCGGGCTCCCCGCCTCGCGGATCACGACGTCGGCGGGCCACTCGATCGGCGCCTACCTCGCGTGGAACGGCGACCGTCTCGGCCTGGCCTGGAGCGACGACACGAGCGGCCAGCACGAGGTGTTCATGCAGACCTTCGGCGCCGACGGCGCGGCACGCGAGCCGGCACGGCCGCTGACGCAGACGGCCGCCTCGTCGCTCATTCCGGCCATCCGGCCGTGGCGATCGGGGTTTGCGCTCACGTGGAACGAGTACGACGCCTCGGGCGGCGCGGGCCACGCGGCCACGGCGCCCTCGACGGTGGTGGCTACGCTGGTTCCCTGAGGCCTCGGCGCACGACGCGGTTCCACCACATCACGAGGCCCGTTGCCCCGAGCAGCGGCAGGGCGAGCGACAGCGCGGCCCAGATGGCCTTCAGCGCGAATCCGCCGAACGTCCCCATGTGCAGCTGCGCCAGCCATGACAACACGCGCTCCCCGGCCGGCCGCGCGGCCGCCTCGGTCCGCGCGAGTTGACGGCCGCTGTACTGGTCGAAGTAGAAGGTCACCTCGTCGCTCGCGTCGCCGTCGCCGTGCGCCCGCGCGGCGAGCACCACCGCGTAGCTGCCCGTGTCACCGCCCGGCAGCATCAACCGGGCCACCTGCGCGCCCGGCAGCTGCCCGCGCGCACGGGCCACGAGATCGGCCGGCGCCGGCCTGGGCGCGGACGAGGCACCCGGTACCGACCGTGGCACGGCCGTGGCCTCCAATGGCAGCACGAGGCCGACGAGGCGTCGCACGTCGCCCGGAAACGAGAAGTAGACGCCGGTCAGCGCCCACATCGCGATCAGCGCCACCGTCCAGAAGCCGGTGGCGCGATGCAGTTCCCACGTGACGCGCCGCCACGCCCGCCTCGCGTCCACCGTGAGCGCGCGCGTCCACCGCGCCGCGCCGGGCCACCAGACGACGAGACCCGTCACGCACAGTACGAGCAACAGCGCGGCGCCGGCGCCGTTGACGCCGAACCCGGCGTCACCGAGCCACAGGTTGAAGTGCAGCTCCTGCAGCCGTTGCGGCCAACCGTCCCGCGGCAGCTCGCCGATCACGCGCCCGGTCCGCGCATCGGCGAACACGGTGCGCAGTTCGCCCGCGTGCGACGTGTAGATCAGGAACGTCCCGCGCCGCGCATGGGGATAGTCGAGGCCGCGGAAGCGATCGTCCGGATAGCGCGCGCGCAACGCGGCGATCACGGCCTCGGGCGGTGCGAGCGCGTCGCCGGGCGCCCAACGGGCGAAGAAGGCCGGATACATCCGCGCCTGCAGCTCCGGCCGGAACACGAGCACGGCGCCGGTCACGCCGAGCAGCGCCGCGTACGCGGCGACGGCCACGCCGGTCCACACGTGAATCTGCCACAGCGCGCGGCGGAGCGGATGGCGCTGGGGCGCCCGCAGCAGGGACATGTGACGCCCGAGTCTACCCGGCGACGCGAACCTGAATCCGCGCCTGACGAAGAATTCAGGAACTCTTCAGGGTGGCCCTCCGAACCCCGGTGCTATAACTCACGGGTCCTTGGTGCCGGCGACGGCACAACGGGGAAGCCGGTGCGAATCCGGCGCGGTTCCGCCACTGTGAGTGAAGGGCAGCCGCTTCGATCCACTCAGGCCCGCCCAGGGCCCGGGGAAGGCGAAGCGGTCAGCGGGGACGTTCCGCTCCTTCCGAGCCAGGAGACCTACCAGGGACGAGTGCGGCTGCCTTTCTGCGGACAACAGAAACGCTGCGCGGCGCCACGGCCATCGGCTCGTGGTGTCCCCTGCTGGCGTCCGTCCGCCTGGCACCTGCCCGATCTCAACGCACGTCGGCGCACGTACGGCCGAAGGGAGTTCCGGTGATCGTTCAGTGGAAACGCGCCATCGCGCTCGCGGTCTTCGCGACCGCGGCGTTCGTCCCCGCCCCGGCGCTGGCCCAGCAGGGCTCCGTGACGGGGGCCGTCGTCGACCCGCTCGGCGGGCGCATCGCCGGCGCCGCGCTCACGCTGGTCCGCGACGGTCAGCAGGCCGCGGAAGCCACCAGCGCCGGCGACGGCACCTACACCTTCGCGAGCCTGCAGCCGGGCCGCTACCAGGTGATCGGCACCGCCCCGGGTTTCGAGGCGTTCACCTCCGAGCCCGTCTACGTGGGCGGCGCGCGCGTCAGCGTCAACCTCACGCTGCCAGTGGGGCTCCTCACGCAGGCCGTCGTGGTCACGGCCTCGGCCTCGGCGGTCTCGGAGTCGCAGACCGGCGCTCCGGTCACCGTGATCGACGCACAGACGCTCGCGCGGCAGAACAAGCCCGACCTGCAGGAGGCGCTGCGGCTCGTGCCTGGATCGCAGGTGCAGCAGACGGGCGCGCGTGGCGGCCAGTCGGCGCTGTTCGTGCGCGGCGGCAGCGCCAACTTCAACAAGGTGCTCGTCGACGGCATCGTCGCCAACGACATCGGCGGCGCGTTCGACTTCTCGCAGATCCAGACGACGGGCGTGGACCGCATCGAGGTGCTGCGGCAGTCGAACAGCGTGATGTACGGGGCCGACGCACTCGCCGGCGTGGTCAGCATCGAGACGCGGCGGGGCCGGACCCGCGTGCCGCAGGTGCAGTACGCGATCGACGGCGGCAACCTCGGCACGTTCAAGAACAACCTGTCGGTGGGCGGGGCGATCAAGCGCGTCGACTACTTCTCGGAGTACTCGTACTTCAGGACCGACAACGAGCTGCCGAACAACGGGTACACCAACAAAACCTACGCCGGCCGCTTCGGCGTGACGCTGGGCGGCGGCACCGACGTCAGCGGCACCGTGCGGCACCTCGACGGCGAGTTCCGCAGCCCGAGCGCCATCCTGCTGTACGGCGTGCCCGACGACTCGTCGTCTTCCTCGCGGCAGACCTACGGAGGCATCACCGCGCGCTCGCAGTGGACCGACCGCCTCCAATCCACCCTCCGCTTCGGCGTGACCGACCAGACGAGTGGCTACCTGAATCCGACGCCGAGCGGCACGCCCTACGATCCGTTCGGGTTCGGCGCCAATTACCTCGGCAGCACGATGACCATCCGCGGCGCCAACGGCTATTCGGCCACCGGCCGCGCCATCCTCGACTACGGTGGCCGCTTCCCGTCGCGGTTCGACTCGCGGACGGCGCGTCAGACGATCTCCGGCCAGTCCACGTACCGCGTGGTCGGTGACCTGCACCTGTCGGGCGGGGCCCGGTTCGAGCGCGAGCAGGGGTTCGCCGATCCGAACGCCGATCCGACGGCCACGCGCAAGAACGGCGGCGCGTTCGTCGAGGGCCGTGGCAGCATCAACGGCCGCACCTACGTCAGCGCCGGCCTGGGCTACGAGCGCAACGCCGTGTTCCAGTCGGCCGTGACGCCACGGGTGTCGGTGGCCGCGTACCTGCGCAACCCCGGCCGCGGCCCCGTCGGCGAGACGAAGGTCACGTTCAACGCGGGCAAGGGCATCAAGGCGCCGTCGGTGTTCCAGCAGCAGAGCTCGCTGTTCGAGCTCGTCAAGGCGCTGCCGGCCGGCACCCACCCCGACGTGGACCCGATCGGGCCCGAGCGCAGCCGCAGCGTCGACATCGGCGTCGAACAGGCGTTCGCCGACAGCCACGCGCGCGTGCGCGTCGCCTACTTCGACAACCACTTCGACGATCTGATCGAGTACGTCAGCCGCAACGTGCTGCCGCAGGTGGGCGTGCCACCGGCGGCCGTCCAGGCGGCGCAGTTCGGCGCCTACGTCAACTCGTCGTCCTTCGGCGCGCGCGGCATCGAGACGTCCGGCGAGGCCGTCGTCGCGCGGCGCCTGCGGGTGATGGCCTCCTACACGTTCCTCGACGCTGAAGTCACCAAGTCGTTCGCCAGCAGCGCGCTCTCACCCGCGATCAACCCGGCCTTCCCTGGCATCCGCATCGGCGCCTTCGCGCCGCTGGTCGGGGCACGGCCGTTCCGCCGGCCGACCCATTCGGGCACGCTGATGGGCAGCTACACGCAGGGGCCCGTCGACGTCACGCTGTCGGCGTACTTCTCGGGCCGCCGTGACGGCAGCACCTTCCTGAGCGACCAGGACTTCGGCAACTCGCTGCTGCTGCCCAACGCGAACCTCGAACCGTCGTACCAGAAGGTCGACCTGGCCGCCGCGTACCGGGCACACACGCGGCTCTCGCTCTACATGAGCGTCGAGAACCTCTTCGACCAGGACTACCAGGCGTCGTTCGGCTATCCGGCGCTCCCGTTGACGGCGCGATTCGGCGCCTCGGTGACGCTGGGCGGGCGCTGATCCCTGCTCTGCGGCGTGCGGGCGCCCCGAACGACGCCCGCACGCGCCGTCGCGGGGATGCTACGATGCGCACTGCGCGGCGCCCGCGACGCCGCTGACCCGCATGGCGCTGCGCACCCTTCTCGTCTACCTCTGGGCCCCGTTCGCCAACCTGCTCTGGTACTGCTACACGGTGGTGATGGCCACGCTGTCGCTGCTGCTGTGGCCGTTCGACCGGACGGGCGAACTGCAGCACTGGTGCGCCCGCTGGTGGTGCCGGCTGGTGGCATGGACGATCTTCGCGCGCATCTCGGTGCACGGCGTCGAGCACGTGAAGCCCGGCCGGCCGTACGTCTACATGGCCAACCACGCCAGCCTGATCGACACGCCGGCCCTCTTCGCCTACCTGCCGTACCAGTTCCGGATCATGGCCAAGAAGAGCCTGTTCTACGTGCCGTTCATGGGCTGGCACCTGTGGACGGCCGGGCACTTCCCCATCGACCGCTCCAACCCGCGCAAGACGGCGCTCAGCCTGCGACGGGTGATCGAGGGCGTGCAGCAGGGGCGCTCGCTGGCGGTGTTCCCCGAGGGCAGCCGCACGCACGACGGCCAGCTCCAGGCGTTCCTCCCCGGCGCGTTCAAGATTGCGATGAAGGCGGGCGTCCCGATCGTGCCGGTCACCATCCGGGGCACGTTCGCGCTGCTGCCGCGGACCACGCTGGCCCCGCGTCCCGGACGCGTCGACGTGATCCTGTCCGAACCGATCGAGACGATGGGCTACACGGAGAAGACGCTGCCCGAACTGGTGCAGCGGACGAAGGACGCCATTCAGGCCCACCTCTGAACGGCGCGGGCCGGCGGCAGCGCCGCCGGCCCGGAATGCCTGCCCCCTACTTCGTCTCGTCGAAGACGATCTGCACGTTGGCCTTGAGCCTCGGAGCCGCCGGTGCCGCGTAGCCGGCGTACTTGGCGGGGATCTTCCAGGTGCCCGCAATCTCGTCGACCGACTTGCCGGCCTTCTTGGCGGCCTGGACTTCGGCGGCGAAGTCCCTGTTGAACTGGGCGTACTCGCGCAGGTCGGCCATGGTCATCACCGTGCTGTGGCCGGTGATGATGGCGTCGACGTCCTTGACGCTCTTGGCCGCCTTCTCGAGCGAAGCCCCAATCTCCAGGGCGCTGCCGCCGTTGTTGGCATCGATGAGCGGGATGTTCTTGCCCGAGAAGATGTCGCCGGCGTGCATCGCGCGGATCGCCGGGAAGATCACGAAGGCGTCGCCGTTCGTGTGGCCGCGACCGAAGTAGCGCAGCTCGATGCGATCGGCTCCCTTGCCGATCGTCATCTTGTCCGTGAACGTCCGCTTCGGCAGGCCGCGCCCGCCGTTCTGGGTGAAGATGTTCGTCGCGCCGCCGGCCGGCGCCGCGATACCGGTCGCGCCGCGCATCTCCTGCATGTTCTTCGCGGTGTTCTGGTGCGTGACCACCTCGACCGTCGCAGGGAACTCCACGTTCCCACTGACGTGGTCGCCGTGGGTGTGCGTGTTGATGATCGTGGTGACCGGCTTGTCGGTCACCGTCCTGATCTTGTCGATCAGCGGCTGCCCCCATCCCGGGTTCTTGGTGTCGACCACGACCACGCCGGTCGAGGTGATGAACACGGCACTGTTGCCGCCACCGCCCTTCATCAGATACAGGTTGTCGCGCACCTTCTCCACGTCGACGACGCGCGCTGGAGCCTGTCCTCCCCCCGGCGGCTGCTGCCGCGCGGCCACCGACATCGACAGCGTCCCCGCCACGACCAGGACGCCCAGAACGAATCCTCTCCTCATGCAGCCCTCCTCAACGGATGCGCCATCCTACCGCGTTTGTACGACGGGCTCGGCCCGGCGGTCGCCCGCAGTACGCGGGCCGGGCGCCAGCTTCCCCGTTGCGCAGCCCTGCGCGCCACCTCACGCCCCGGTAAAGTCAGCGCCGCGCGGAACCGACAGCCTGACTGGCCATGCACACGCCAGACGGGTCGCCCGCGCGGCCGACGCCCGTATCGTCGCTGACCTACGAGCCGCACTTCGGGCTCGCCGAGAAGCCCTTCAGCCTCTCGGCCAATCCGAAGTTCCTGTACCGGAGCCCCACGCACCGTCGCGCGTTCGATCGGCTGCTGGCGGGCATCCGGCGGCGCGAGGGCCTGATCGTGCTCACAGGCGAGGTCGGCACCGGCAAGACGACGGTCTGTCGTGCCGTGATCGACGCGCTCGACCGGCGTACGTTCAGCGCCTTCGTGCCCGACCCGTTCCTCACGCGCGAAGACCTGCTGAAGGCGGTGCTGGTCGACTTCGGCGTCGTGTCGGCCGACGACATCAAGGCGGGCCGCCTGCAGGGATCGTCCCGCCAGGACCTGAGCCACCTGCTGTACGAGTTCCTCCGCTCGATCGCGCCCCTCGACGCCTTCGCGGTCGTCGTCGTCGACGAGGCGCAGAATCTCGCGCTGCCCGTGCTCGAAGAGATCCGTATCCTGACGGAGCTCGAGTCCGGCGAGAAGCTCCTGCAGGTGGTCCTCGTCGGCCAGCCCGAGTTCCGGGCGCACCTGGCGCTGCCCGAGATGCGCCAGGTGAACCAACGCGTCTCGGTGCGGGCCGAGCTCTCGCCCCTCGACGCCGACGGCGTGCGCGCCTACGTGTCGCACCGGCTGTCGGTCGCTGCCCATGGCGCGCCGTCCGGCGTGACGTTCGCGCTCGACGCGCTCGACGCGGTGTGGCGCGCCTCGGGGGGCGTGCCGCGGCTGATCAACAAGATCTGCGATCGCGCGCTCGAGGACGGGCATGCAGCCGGCATCGCGGCGATCGGCCCCGCCCAGGTGTCGGCCGCGCTCGACGCCCTCGACCTGCCAGCCGTGGCCGACGCGCCCCCGGCGCCTCCGGCCGAGCGCCAGGCGTCGCCCCTTGTCTTCACGCCGTCGCGCGGGTCGGCCCCGGTGTCGCTCCCCGTCGAACCGATGGCCGCTGTCGACGTCCCCCCGGCCGTGACGGCACGGGTGGGCGAGGTCATCGAGCCCCGCGTCGTCGCCCACACGCCCGAGGGCGACGCGGGGCTCGACGCGTTCGCGAGCGAGCCCGCCGCCGACGTGGCGCCCGCGCACGACCGCCCGCGAGAGCTCCCGATGCTGTTCGAGCCGGCGGTGCCGGCGCTCGGTCGCACGGCGGGGCCGCGACAGGGATGGCTGACGAAGCTGTGGCGCGCGTCGATCTACGTGCTGGCGCTCGCGGGCGCGCTCGGCACGTCCGGTGTACTCGACGGCCGCGCGCTGCTGCCCGACGCGCCGCTGCCCGCGCTGCCGCCGGCGCCCACGCCCCGGCTGGTCGCGATCCCGACGAGCGCGATCCCGGCGTCTGTGCTCGATGAGATCGCAGCCATCCTGATGACGACTCCCCCGCCTTCCGTCATCGGCGTCGAACGCGCCCGCTCGGTCCCGCCTGCCGGGCCGGACGCCGCCCCTGGCCCCGCGCCCGTGGACGTGCCGCAGGCACCCGAGGGGCCCGCGCCGCCAGCCGAGCCCTCGGCGCCCCAGCGGCTCGGGCAGGCAGCGGTCGAGCCCTGAACGGCGCCGCTACCCCAGCGCCAGCGCCACGCCCGCCACGAGCAGCATGCCCGCCAGGGTCGCGCCGGTGATCCGGCGGAACCGCGCGTCGCCCAGTGCCACGGCGAGGCCCAGCTTGAGGATCGTGTTCGACACGACGCCGAGCGCGATCGCGAACGCGGCCGTCGCGAGCGGCACCGCATCGGGCAGGCCGCGCGCCATCGTCATCGTCAGGGCGTCCACGTCGGTCAGGCCCAGCACCGCGGCCGACGCAAAGAGCCCCGTCTCGCCCCAGGCGCGCCGCGCCAGGTCCACCACGATCAGGACGACCTGGAAGATCGCCGCCATCTGCAGCGCCGCCACCAGTTGCAGCGGATGGCCCTGCGGCGTGCCCGAGGCGCCATCGGCGTGCACGCGGCGCGTGCCCCACACCGCCACGGCCGTCGCCAGCCCCCACGGCGCGACGAGCAGCGGCGCGAGCGGGACGAAGAGCGCCGGATTCAGCACCGCCGACGCGAGCAGCACGCGGGGATAGAGCATCGAGTTGGCCGCAACCGCGCCGAACGCGAGCGCGCGGCTGAAGGCCGGCTCGGAGCGGCTCGTCCGGGCGAAGGTGAACGTCACGTTGGTCGACGACACCATGCCGCCGAGCAGGCCGGCGGCGACGTAGCCGTGGGCGGGCCCCACGACCCGGCGCGCGACGAAGCCGGCGAAGCTGAGCCCCGAGAAGAACAGCACGAGCGCCCACAACTCGCGGGGACGCACGCCGCCGAGCGGGCCGAACGGCCCCTCGGGCAGCAGCGGCAGCACGACGAGCGCCATCACGCCGAATCGCACCCCCGCGCGCAGGCCGACATCGTCGATCCGCGCCGCCATGGCGTGCAGTCGCGACTTCTCCACGAGCAGCAAATCGGTGACCGCGACGATTCCGCTGGACAGCCAGTACGCCCCGACGCCGGCGATGACGCCCGCGCCGATCACGACGAGCGCCGCCACCTCCGTCGTCGCGTCGACGCCGTGCCGGCTCGCGGTGACGTAGGCGGTGGCCACGATCGCGCCGGCAGCCGCCAGCAGGACGACGGCGAGCGGGCCGTAGCCGCCGTTCCAGAGCCATCCCGACATCCCGCCGAGCGCGCCCATGAGGGTGAACGTGCGGATGCCGGCGAATCGAGCGTTCGGTCCGACAGCATGACCGGACCATTGCCGCTCGAGGCCGATGGCGGCGCCGCCGAGGCTGGCGATCAGAATGCCGACCACGCCGGAGGCGTCAGTCATGGGGCCATCATAGCTGCCCGGGAGGCATCGCTCGTGGGATGGCAGGGTGCGGCGGGCCGGGCGCCGCGGCGTGGCAGCCGTCGGGCACGTCCGATGCGGGCCCGCCCGTGGGGCAGAACGCCACACGCGTGCCCGCGCAGCCCACCCCGATAGGCGTGGGGGATTCAGGGACCGGGGCGACCCGGCTCCTGACGCCTATGGGTCTGGGCTGCGACGAACCGTTACTCGGCGCTCGTCTGTGGAGCGGCCGGCGCGATGGACGTTCCCACCGGCTGGATCGCCGTGAGCCGGCCACGACCGCCGCGGCTGATCTGGCCGCCCTTGCGCCCGGCCGCGCGCGCCTCTTCGGACGTCCACTGGTGAGCCGTGCCCTTCAGGTGGGCCGCCCGGCCCCCTTTGCTGGCAATCTCACGCTGCTTGTCCGCCGACATCGACCCGAACCCGCGGGTCGACTTCTGCATTGCTTCCATGGCTCGCCTCCTGTGTCGTCCAACCGCTCGCCCCGGCGAGGGAAACGACCGTGATGCACCTGTCTCGGCCACCGTGGTTTCAAGCGCTGTGCCAGCGGCGCCGGGGCCGTTGCGGGCCGAAAAGGCCCGCCAGGCCGGGATGCGCGCCGACCGAGATGCCAGGAAGGACAGGCGCACTGACGCGGAACCTGACAGTCCGGCCCGCCGGGCTTACACGGCGGACCCTGCCGAAGGGATGTCCCCGGGGGCGCCAGTTGGGTAACATGCACGGCATGAGCGACAACACTCCGCGAATGGTGCACTGCGTGAAACTGCAGCAGGATCTGCCGGGCCTCGAGGCGCCGCCGTGGCCGGGAGAGATCGGCCAACGCATCTACGAGAGCGTCTCGGCGCAGGCGTGGAAGATGTGGGAAGAACGGCAGAAGATGATCCTCAACGAGTACCGCCTGATGCCCTGGCAGAAGGAGGCCCAGGAACTCATCGCCCGCCAGATGGAGGACTTCTTCTTCGGCGCCAACGCCGGCCTGCCCCCGGGCTACGTCCCGCAATCCAGGTAACCCGTGAGCGCGCCCGGGCTCGACCGCGCCTTCTTCGGCCATCCCCGCGGGCTCTCCACACTCTTCTTCACGGAGATGTGGGAGCGATTCAGCTACTACGGCATGCGGGCGCTGCTCATCCTGTTCATGACGGCCGCGCCCGCCGCCGGCGGCCTCGGGTTCGACACGGCGACAGCCGGCGCGATCTACGGGCTCTACACCGCCATGGTGTACATGACCAGCCTGCCCGGCGGCTGGATCGCGGATCGACTGATCGGCGCCCGGCGCGCCGTGCTGTATGGCGGCGTGCTGATCTCGGCCGGCCACTTCTCGATGGCGTTCCCGGCCATCGAGACCTTCTACCTCGGTCTCGTGCTGATCGTCATCGGCACCGGCCTGCTGAAGGGCAACGTCAGCGTCATCGTCGGGCGTCTCTACGCCCCCGACGACGACCGCCGAGACGCCGGCTATTCGATCTTCTACATGGGCATCAACACCGGGGCGTTCGTCGCACCGCTGGTCTGCGGCTACCTCGGCCAGCGCGTCAACTGGCACCTGGGCTTCGCGGCGGCCGGAGTCGGCATGATCCTCGGGCTCGTGCAGTACATGCTGGGCGCGCGGTACCTGGGCGACGCAGGGCTGCATCCGGCGAACGCGGGCTCGGCCGCCGAGCAGGCCCGCTGGCGCGCGCAGGCCCTGCGGTGGACGTCCGTCGCAGCCGCCGCCCTGCTGGCGGGCGGCATCGGCATCGCAACCGGGGTGTGGCCCGTGACCGCCTCGCAGGTGGCGGACGCCGGCGGTGCCCTGCTGCTCCTCTCCACCATCGCGTTCTTCGGGTGGCTGTTCCTCTCACCTGGCTGGACCCCCGACGAACGCAAACGCCTCTCCCTCATCGCCGTCCTGTTCCTCGCCGCGGCCCTGTTCTGGTCCGCTTTCGAGCAGGCAGGGTCGACGCTGAATCTGTTCGCCGACCGGGACACCGACAACCGCGTGCTCGGCTGGGAGTTCCCCAGTTCGTTCTACCAGTCCCTCAACTCACTCTTCATCATCTTCGGACTGGCACCCGCGTTCGCGTGGCTCTGGGTGTTCCTGGCCAGGCGGCGTCTCGAGCCGTCGAGTTCGTCGAAGTTCGGCATCGGCCTGATCCTGGTGGGGGCCGGCTTCGTCGTGATGGTCGGCGCCGCGACGCTGTCGGCCCAGGGCATCAAGGTGAGCCCCTGGTGGCTGTTCGTCACCTACTTCCTCCACACGGCCGGGGAGATGGCGCTCAGCCCGGTGGGGCTCAGCGCGATGTCGAAACTGGCGCCGGAGCGGATCGGCGGCCTCGTGATGGGCGTGTGGTTCCTCGCCGCGTCGGTGGGCAACTACATCGGCGGCCGGCTCGGAGGCCTGTACGAGTCGTGGCCGCTGCCACGCCTGTTCGGCGCCGTCGCCGCGTTCTCGATCGTCATCGGCATAGCGTTGCTGCTGATGGCGCGCCGGTTCCGCGGCCTGGCAGGGGCCGGGCCGGCGGAGGCGTGACCGCAGGTCGAGCACCATGGCCCTCGAGAAGTACCGCGAGAAGCGCGACTTCAGCCAATCGCCGGAGCCGGATGGCTCGACGTCCCGGCGCTCGCCCGCCGGCCGGCGGCCGCGCGCCTTCTGCGTCCAGAAGCACCTGGCCAGCCACCTGCACTACGACCTGCGCCTCGAACACGACGGCGTGCTGCTGTCGTGGGCCGTGCCGAAGGGCCCGTCGATCGACCCCGCCGTCAAGCGGCTCGCGATGCACGTCGAGGACCACCCGATCGAGTACGGCGACTTCGAGGGCGTCATCCCATCGGGCTACGGCGCCGGCATCGTGATGCTGTGGGACCGCGGCACCTGGACGCCGGAGGTCGACGACGTCGACGCCGCGCTGGCCAAGGGCGATTTGAAGTTCCGGCTCGACGGCTACAAGTTGAAGGGGTCGTGGGCGCTCGTACGGACGCGGGGCTGGGGCCGTGGTGCACCCGACGGCCGCTCGTGGCTGCTCATCAAGCACCGCGACGACTGGGCGGGCCCGATCGACATCGCCGAGTTCGCGCCGCTCAGCGTCAAGACGGAAGGCGACTTCGCGGACATCCTGGCACAGGACGATCCCGACGTCTGGCGCAGCAACCGGCCTGCTCAGGGCGGAGACGCCGGCAAGCTGTTCCAGACGGTCATCGCGCGCGCCTTGGCGCTGCGAGCCGAGCGCGAGGGACGGCCCGCGGCCGCGGCACCCGCGCCCAGTGGGGCGCGCAAGGGCGCCGCTCGCGGGGTCCGCGCCACGGCGAAGGCCCAGCCGCGGACGGCGAAGGCACCAGCCACGGGGACTCGAACGAGGCGACCGCCGCGCGGAGAGGACTAGAACGACGACGAGCCGGCCGCCGTCAGGCTCGGCCTCACGGGCGCGTCGTCCTGCAGCAGGTGCTGGCTCAGCACCGACCAGACGGCAAAGGCCAGCCGGCGCCGGTCGTGGCGCGCGATTTCCGTGTTCCAGAAGGGCCCGACGACGAGTTCCACGCCGGGGTCGAGCGTCCCGACGTCGAGCGGTTCCTTGTGCTCGGCCGCGTATTTCAGCAGCGCTTCGGGTGACGGCCGGCCGCTGTTGGCGATCACGACATCGACCTTCCGGCCGATGGCCCTCGACACCCACCGGACCTCGTCGGCCGCGGTGAACCCGGCCATGCCGCTGCCCTCGGTGAGCAGGTTGGCGATCAGGATGACGGGGCCCCTCACCTCGGCGAAGGCCTCGCGGACGCCGCGCACGAGCAAGGGCGGCATCAGACTCGTGAAGAAGCTGCCCGGTCCGATGATCACCGCGTCGAACCCGCGGATGGCCTCGGCGACGACCGGCAGCAGGCTGACCTCGGGCTCCAGCCACAGCCGCCGCACCTGATGTCCGAGGTTCTGCCCGGCGTCGACCTCGACCTCGCCCTTCGTGGTGGTACCGTCGCCGTATTCGGCGCAGATCGAGGCAGGCTCGACGCTGACCGGCCAGACGCGGCCCCTGCACCCGAGCAGGCTTCGCAAGCCATCGACGGCGGCGAGGAAGTCGCCCGTGTACTGCCCCATCATCGACAGCAGCAGGTTGCCGCCGGTGTGCCCCGCGAGCCGGCCCTGATGCTCCAGGGTCGGGAGCCGTGACAGCAGCACCCGGCGGGCCTCGCCCTCGTGCCGCGCGAGCGCCAGCGCGCACTTGAGCACGTCACCCGGCGGCAGCACCCCCAGTTCGTCGCGCAGCTGGCCGGAACTGCCCCCGCTGTCGAACATCGTCACGACGGCGTGCAACCGCAGCCACGGATTGGACTTGAGCCCGCCGAGCAGGCTCGGCAGTCCGGTCCCGCCCCCGACGCAGCCGATGTTGAGCTCCCGCAGCCTCATCCTGGCCATTCTATCGGCCGCAACCCCGGTCCCCAACTGGGTCCGCACCGGGCCGGCGGGCCCGGCGGCAGGGCGCGCGTACAATCGGGGCATGTCGTCTTCGTGGCAGTCCCTCGGCGCGTCGCTGGCAGCGGACCTGCAGCGGGTGTTCGGCCCCCGCCTGCTCTCGGTGGTCGCCTACGGCCCGCGGGTGGAGGGGCACGAGGATGCGCCCCTGTCGACGCTCGCCCTCGTGTCGGCCCTGACCACGGAGGATCTCGAGGCCTGCGGGCGCCTGTCGCCCGAGTGGCTGGGGGCGTCGATCGCCACGCCACTCGTCCTTCCCCAGGACGAGTTCCGCGCGTCGCTCGACGTGTTTCCCCTCGAGTACGGGGAGATCATCCGCACGCACGCCCGCGTCTTCGGCGACGACCCGTTCGCCGGGCTGACGATCGCGGCGGAGGACCTGCGGCGCGCGTGCGAGACCCAGATCAAGAGTCACCTGCTCCACCTGCGCCAGGGGTTCATCGAGTCGCGGGGGCGCCTGGCGCCGGTCGCCACGCTGGTGCTGACGGCCGCGCCCGCCTTCGCCGCCCTGCTGCGGAACGTCGCGCGCCTCGGCGGCGTCGAAACGCGTGACAGGCTGGAGGCAACCCGGGCGGGCGCCCGGGCCGTCGGGCTCGCCGAGACGACGGTCGACGCCATTCTGGCCCTCGAGCACCCCGGAGCCATGCCGACCACCGATCCCGCGCGCCTGTTCCCCGAGTACCTGGCGGCCGTCGAGCAGCTGGCTCACGCGGTAGACACGTGGCGGCGGTGAGACACGCGGCCCGGACGGCTGGCCTGACGGTCCTGCTGCTGGCGGCGTGGCTGGCCGCGCCGGCGCACGGCCAGCCCCTCCCGCCGGCGCTGACGCGCCCGGTCAACGACTTCGCGGGCGTCATCGACGACGCGAGCGGACGGGCGATCGAGGCGCGGATCCGCGCCCTGCAGCAGGCGAGCGGGGACGTCGTCGTCGTGGCCACCATCGACACCTTCGCCCCGTACGCGGACATCCGCGAGTACGCCGTCAAGATGTTCGAGAACGGCGGACGCGGCATCGGCGAACGGGGACGCGACAACGGCCTGCTGGTGCTGCTGGCGGTGCAGGACCGCCAGGTGTGGATCGAAGTCGGCTACGACCTCGAGCAGTACATCACCGACGGCTTCGCCGGTGAGACGAGCCGCCAGGTGATGGTGCCGGAGTTCCGCCGCGGCGGGTACGGAACCGGCCTCGCCGCCGGCACGTCACGGATCATCGACCGCATCGCGCAGGGGCGCGGCGTGACCCTGCAGGGCGTGCGGCCGGTTCGCCGCGCGCCGCCGTCCGGCTCGGGGGGCGGGCTGATCCTCGCGCTGTTCGTGCTGTTCATCGTGCTGAACGCACTGGCGGGACGGCTCCGAGGGCGGCGGCGCCCGCCTGCGCGATGGGGCGGCCCGCCGCGGGGCTGGAGTTCCGGCGTGGGACCGTTCGGCGGGGGATTTGGCGGCGGTTTCGGCGGCGGCGGCGGCTTCGGTGGTGGCTTTGGCGGCTTCGGCGGCGGCCGGAGCGGCGGCGGTGGTGGCGGCGGCAGCTGGTGAGCGGCACGGGCGGCGGACTCGCCCGGCCCGAGTGAGGAGCGTGCAATGAAGGTGATGCGCAGCGGACTGGTGGCGGTGGTGCTCGTCGGAGCGTCCCTGGGGCTCTCGGGCTGTTCGTACAACCGCTTCGTCAGCCAGGAGGAAGCCATCCGGGGGCAGTGGGCCCAGGTGGAGAATCAGTTGCAGCGTCGGAACGACCTGATCCCCAACCTGGTCGAGACGACCAAGGGCATCGCCCAGCAGGAGCAGGAGGTGTTCGGCCGCATCGCGGAATCACGGGCGAAGCTGGCCGGAGCCCAGACGCCGGAGGCCCGGATGCAGGCGGCCAACGAGCAGAGCGCCGCGCTGGCCCGGCTGCTGGTGGTCGTCGAGAACTATCCGCAGCTCCGGTCGAACGAGACGTTCAACCGTCTGATGGACGAGCTGTCGGGCACCGAGAACCGCATCGCCGTCGAGCGGATGCGCTACAACGAACGGGTTCAGGAATACAACACGCTGCGCCGGCAGTTCCCCTCGAATGTGACGGCGGGCATCTTCGGGTTCAAGGAGCACCCACTGTTCAACGCGCCGCCGGAGGCCGAGCGGGTGCCTCGGGTCGACTTCGGCCGGCCACGGCCGCAATAGGACGAACGGAGACCGCCATGGCTTTGGTCGATGCCCTGCTCCCGGAGTTCGATCACGAGATGTCCATCACGCGCACGCTGCTCGAGCGCGTGCCCGACGGCGCGTTCGACTGGAAGCCGCACGCCAAGTCGTTCTCGCTGGGCCAGCTGGCGCAGCACGTGGCCACCATGCCGCTCTGGGCGCTCGTCACGCTGACCACCAACGAGCTGGATCTGGCGGCCTCGCCGCCGCTCGAGCCGCGCAGGACGCGCGCGGCCGTGCTGGCGCTGTTCGACGAGAACCTCGCCAAGGCGCGCGCGGCGCTCGTGGGCAGGACGGACGCCGAGCTGATGGCGCCCTGGTCGCTCAAGCAGGGCGCGCAGGCGATCTTCACGATGCCAAAGGCCGGCGTCTGGCGCGGCTTCGTGATGAGCCACATGATCCACCACCGCGGGCAGCTGAGCGTCTACCTCCGAATGCACGACGTGCCGCTGCCCGGAATGTACGGTCCGAGCGCGGACGAACAGACGGCGTAGCCGGCGCGTGTCGTCCGCCCACTCCCGCGCCTTCGCCGTCGCCGCCGGTCTGGCGTTCGTGGTGCTCGCCACCGCGAACGCCGCCGGCTACCGCTACGGCGTCTCGGACCAGGCGTTCTACATCCCGGTCGTCACGCGGGCGCTCGTCCCGGGCGCCTTTCCGCGCGACGCACCGCTGATCGACGCGCAGGGCCGGCTGATGCTCTCCGACGAGCTGCTGGCCGCCCTGACACGACTGACCGGCGCGCCGCTCGAAGCCGTCTTCCTCGGCGGCTACCTGGTGTCGCTGGCGCTCATCTGGCTCGCCCTGGCCCAGATCGGCGGCCGCGTGTACCGCACGCCGCTCGGCACGCTGGCGCTGGCCGCGGTGTTCACGCTGCGCCACCGGATTCCGCGCACCAGCGCCAACACCTTCGAGGCCTACTTCCACCCGCGGATGCTGGCGTTCGCCATGGGCGCGCTGGCGGTGGCCGCCGTGCTGCGCCGGCAGCGCTGGGGCGCGGCCGCGCTGGTGGCCGGGGCCCTGGTGGTCCACGTCACGACCGGCCTCTGGTTCGCCGTGCTCGTGGGCACGGCGCTCGTGCTGGGCACCCCGATCTGGCGTCACCTGCTCGCGGGCGGCGTCACCGCAGGCCTGGTCGGCGCCGGGGCACTGCTGCTCGGTCCGTTCCGCTCGCGGCTCGTCACGATGGACGAGGCCTGGCTGCAGCCGCTGGCGGTCAAGGACTCGCTGTTCCCGGGCGACTGGCCGCTCTGGGCCTGGGCGGCGAATCTCGGCCTGCTGGCCGTGCTCTGGTGGGCGCACCGGACGCGCCGGGCACGCGGTGACGCCACGCCCGAGGACGCCGGGCTCGTCTGGGGCGCCACGGCCCTCGTCGCGCTGTTCCTGCTGACGCTGCCCGCGGTGCTGCTCCGCCAGGCGTTCTTCGTCCAGCTCCAGATCTCGCGCGTGTTCTGGCTGGTCGACTTCGTGGCCACGATCTACGTCGTGGCCGTCGTGGCGGCGCCCGGCCTCGGCCGGCGCGCCGCGACAGCCGTGGCGGCGCTGCTCGTCGCCGCCTCCGTCGGGCGCGGCGCGTACACGATGCTGGTCGAGCACCCCGAGCGCACGCTGTTCGCGGTCACCGTCCCGGCGTCGCCGTGGCAGGAGGCGATGGAATGGCTGCGCCGGCAGCCGCTCGACGTCCACGTGCTGGCCGACCCCGGGCACGCCTGGAAGTACGGCACGAGCGTCCGCGTGGCGGCCGAACGCGACGTGCTGCTCGAGGAGACGAAGGACTCCGCGCTCGCGATCTACTCGCGCGACGTCGCGCTGCGGGTGCGCGAGCGGACGATCGCCATCGACGACTTCCCGTCGTTGACGGCGGACCGGGCCAGCGCCCTCGCGGCGCGGTACGGGCTGCACTTCCTCGTCACCGAGGCCGACCTGCCGCTGCCGATCGTCCACCGGAACGAGCGGTTCCGGATCTACGCGCTCGCCCCCGCCGGGCGCTGAGGCGCCACGGCCGGATGATAAGCTGGCAGTCGACACCGAGCACGGCCTGCACGTGACCCCCACTCCGACCGGCTATCGACCCCGCTTCACTGGCGGCCACTGGCAGACGCTCTACGCCTGGGCCCGGGCCCGCCGGTTTCCGGCCCTGCCGCCGCCGGACGCGCGGTACTTCGACACGGCGCCGGACGCGCGTGTGCTGGCGCACTGCCACTGGCAGGCCGATCGCCGGGCCCACCCCACGATCATCCTGCTGCACGGGCTCGAAGGGTCGAGCATGGCCCACTACATGGGCGGCATGGCCGACAAGGCGTGGGCGCGCGGCTGGAACGTCGTCCGGCTGAACCAGCGCAACTGCGGCCACACCGAACACCTGTCACGCGGGCTGTACCACTCCGGCCTGATCCACGACCCGCTGTTCGTGATGCGCGAACTGATCGAGCACGACCGTCTGCCCGCGATCGCGTTCGCCGGCTACTCGCTCGGCGGCAACCTCGCGCTCAAGCTGGCGGGCGACCTCGGCCCCGACGCCCCGCCACAGCTCACGGCCGTGTGCGCCGTGTCGCCGACGATGGACCTGGCGGTGTGCGTCACGGCGCTCGAACGCCGCGCGAACTACCCGTACCAGTGGAACTTCGTCCGGAACCTCAAGGCGCGGATGCGACGCAAGGCCGCGGCGTTCCCGGGCGAGTTCTCGCTCGAGCCCCTCGGCCGGATCTGGACGGTGCGACAGTTCGACGAGGCGTACACCGCCCCGTACCACGGCTTCCGCGACGCCGACGACTACTACCACCGCGCGAGCGCGATGCGGGTGGTGCACCGCATCACCGTACCGACGCTGATCCTGACGGCCGAGGACGACCCGTTCGTGCCGCCCGGGCCGTTCCACGAGCCGAACGTCACCGGCAATCCGGCCATCACGCGCGTGATCACGCGCCACGGCGGGCACTGCGCCTTCGTCGAAGCCGAGCAGCCCGGCTACGACGGGTACTGGGCCGAGCGGGAGGTCGTGGCGTTCACGACGGCCCACCGAGCGCCCGCAGCAGCGCCGTCGCGAACGCCGGTCCCTTTCCCGATTCCTCGTGCTTGAAGTAGACGAAGACGTCGGCGCACGCTGACGCCTGCGTCCGGATCACCTCGGCCCAGCGCGCGAGGTCGTCGGGGGCATAACCCTCGTCCCGAAGCCGGAAATAGGCGCAGTCCGCCGTGATCACGACCGGCGTCGAGAGCTTCTCCGAGTCGGCCACGCACAGCGCCAGGTTTCGTTCGCGCAGCCGTGCGTAGACGTCGTCGTCGAGCCACGAGGGATGGCGGAACTCGAACGCCGCGCGCACCTTCGGCGGGAATGTCGCGAGGAAGTCGTCGAAGAGCGCGAGGTCCTTCTTCAGGTTCGGCGGCAACTGAAACAGCAGCGCCCCGAGCTTCGGCCCCAGGTTCGATGCCGTCTCGAGGAACTGCCGCACCCGGTCGCCGCAGTCACGCAGGCGCGCGTCGTGCGTGATGCGCTTGGGAGCCTTCAGCGTGAGCCGAAAGGCCTCCGGCGTCGCGCGGCTCCAGCCGTCCAGGACCTTCTCCGTCGGCGACCGGTAGAAGGTGTAGTTGATCTCCACGGTCGAGAAACGTTCCGCGTAGTAGGGGAGCATCCTGGCCGCCGGGAGCGTGTCGGGATAGAAGGTCCCCTTCCACTCGGGGTAGTTGTAACCGGAGGTGCCGACCCAGGTCGCCATGGTGCTAGAGTGTACGAAATGCGGGGCATTCTGCCGATGCTGCTGGCCCTGGCGCTGGTGGCGTGCGCGTGCGGACGCCAGGCGCCGCCGCCACGCCAGTTCGAGCTGGTGGGCCAGATTCTCGAGGTGCGGCCGGCCACGACCGAGGTCGTCATCAAGCACCAGGACATCAAGAACTTCATGCCCGGCATGACGATGCCGTTCAAGGTCAGCGACCCGAGGCTGCTCGACGGGATGCAGGCCGGCGATCTCGTCACCGCCACGCTGGTCGTCGAGGAGGTCAAGGCCTACCTGTCGACGCTGACCAGGACCGGCCACGCCGACCTGCCCGCCGCCGCGCCGCCGCCGGCCCAGCCCGACGTGCTCGAACCGGGCGCGCCGGTCAAGGAGTCGCGCCTGATCGACCAGGACGGCACGGCCCGGGCGTTCTCGTCCTGGCGCGGCCACCGCGTCGCGCTGACGTTCATGTACACGCGCTGCCCGCTGCCCGACTTCTGCCCGATGATGGACCGCTACTTCGCCGCGGTGCAGAAGACCCTCGCCCGCCGGCGCGAGCTCGCCGACGTGCGCTTGATCTCGGTGACGCTCGACCCCGACTACGACACCCCGCCGGTGCTCCGGGAGCACTCCCGCGTGCTCGGCGCGGACCCGAAGGTCTGGACGTTCGCGACGGCGGAACCGGCCGAGGCGCGCGCCTTCGGCGAGCAGTTCGGGATCTTCGTCGAACGCAACCCCGACAGCCCGATCGAGCTGACGCACAACCTGCGCACCGCGGTGATCGACGCCGACGGGCGGCTCGTGCGCGCCTACACGGGAACGCACTGGACTCCGGACGAACTCGTTGCCGACCTCGCCGCGACCGCCCCTCCCGTGCACTGAGCGGTCGACGCCGCCGGCGCTGGCCCTCACGCCGGCCGAGCGCGCGCTGGTCGCCTCGCTGCGGACGCCGCTGGCCGTCCAGCGCTGGCTGAACGCCCTGCCGTACAACACCGAAACGGGGGGCGAGACGCTGCGCAGCTTCCGGGGCGTCGTCCGGGAGGGCACGGCCCACTGCCTCGAGGCGGCGCTCTCGGCGGCGGTCATCCTGGAGCAGCACCGCTATCCCCCGCTCGTCCTCAGCTTCGAGTCGGAAGACCTGCTCGACCACGTGATCTTCGTCTACCGGACGGCGACGGGCTGGGGCTCGGTGGCGCGCTCGCGCGACCCTGGGCTGCACGGGCGCCGGCCGGTGTTCGCGACGCCGCGCGCGCT
Organism: uncultured bacterium; assembly: GCA_963923455.1. Lineage (GTDB taxonomy): Bacteria > Acidobacteriota > Vicinamibacteria > Vicinamibacterales > UBA2999 > CAWULT01. Next base: position 46,617 of record CAWULT010000008.1, on the reverse strand, counting down.
GGCGCTGAGCTACTTCGACTCGTACATCGACTTCACGGGCCGGGTGAAGGCCTATGCTGTCGTCGACCTGCGGGTGCTCGGTACGTGGGACTGGCGGCTCTCGGCGAAGAACGTCTGGAAGGTGGAGCGGCTGCTGCTCGACTGGCCACACCGCCCGATCGCGTCGTCGGACGCGCGCGTCGAGCGGCTGCGCGAGCGCTACCGGCGCTTCCGCGAGGCGCACGGCTTCAAACCGTGGAAGTACTACAAGGGGCGCGAGCGATGGACGGCGTTGCCAGCCGAATACCGACGCCGGGGCTAGTCGAGGTCGAAGGCCCGCGTCGGCTTCGAGACCGGCTCCTGGTTGGCCTGCTTCAGCGCCTCCTCGAACCGGCGCGACAGCGCGTCGCCCCGCCCCTTCTCCGCCTGCACGGACTGTTCGAACAGCGCGTCCCGGCGCGCCGCCTGCGCCTCCAGGATGCGGGCGGCGTTGTCGAGTTCGGGCATGTCGGCCCGCGGCGCTTCGCGGTGGCCCACGATTCGGCCGAGGTTGAGGTCCACCACCAGCACCGCGTCGCAGCACGGGCAGGTCAGCTCGACTTCGCTCGTCAGCTTCGCCATACAGGTATTCTAGTCCTCGACGGACCGTCATGACCGACCGCCGCTGGCGCACGCTGCGCGTGGCCACCTACAACGTCCACCGCTGCCGCGGCCTCGACGGCCGGACCATGCCTGGCCGGATCGCCGACGTCATCCGGGCCATCGAGCCGGACGTGATCGCGCTGCAGGAGGTGATCGGGGCGGGTCCCCACTCCCAAGGCCACGCGGAGGAGCTGGGTGCCCTGCTCGGCATGGGCTGGGTGATGGCCCCGGCGCGCCACCTGCGGGGGGCCCTGTTCGGCAACGTCGTCCTGAGCCGCTTCCCGATCCGGCATCACGCCCAGTACGACCTGTCGTGGAAGACCTGCGAGCCCCGGTGCTGCCAGCGCGTCGACATCGACGTCGACGGCGACATCCTGCACCTCTACAACGTTCACCTCGGCACCGCGTTCCTGGAGCGGCGGCACCAGGCCCAGCGGCTCAGCACCATCCTGCACGACCGGCGGATCGGGGAGCCGAAGATCGTGCTGGGCGACTTCAACGAGTGGATGCGCGGCCTGGCCACCAGCGTGCTCAGCGAACGGCTGCAGAGCATCGACCTGCGAGCGCACCTGCGGCGGCGGCGCACCTACCCAGGGGTCTTCCCCGTGGTGCACCTGGACCACATCTACTACGCCGGCAACGTGGAGGTGGCGAAGCTGGAGCTGCCGCGGTCGCGGCTGTCACTGATGGCGTCGGACCACCTGCCGCTCGTCGCAGACCTGCAGGTGGAGTTCCAGGGCTGATGCCCGGCGGGGACGGCCCCCCGCCCTCTGGCGGGGCGTCTCAGCCCTCTTCCTCGAACTCTTCCTCGACCGACAGGAACCGCGTCGGAGGCCGGAGTGCCTCGCGGTAGTCGTAGAGCGGCAGGTCGCGAACGTGGATCGAGATGCCACACCCCGGCCCCTTCGCATCGACCACGACGGTCACGGGGCTGCCCTCGACGCCTTCGCGGAACGCGACGCGGCATCCGCAGGCGAGGTGGGCGTGTGTGAATCCCTTCAACATGATCGAATGATACTACAGGCCTTCCACTACAACAGGGCCTTGATCTCCCGTTCGAACTGGGCCTTCGACGCGATGCCCGAGTGCTTCTTCGCGATCCGCCCCTCGCGGTCGATGATCACCGAGACCGGGATGCCGTACATCGGGCCGAACGCATCCTGCACGTCCTCGCGCCCGCTGCCGACGAGCAGCGGGTAGTTGATCCGGTACTGTTCGGCGTAGGGCTTCATCTTCTCGACCGTGTCGTCAACGGAGAAGCCCAGGATCACCAGGTCGTCCTTGTACTGCGCCTGCAGCTCGACGAGCGACGGGATCTCGGCCTTGCACGGGCCGCACCACGTCGCCCAGAAGTTCAGCAGGATGACCTTGCCCTTGAACGACGCCAGCTTGACGTCGACACCGTGCATGTCCTTCACGGTGAAGTGCAGGGGCGCCGCCTTGCCAGAGGCCTGCGCGTCCTCCGGCTCGCCCGGGTAGTCGCCGGTGGCCTCGCTGCCCGGGGCGGACGAACCGCTGTCGTCACCGATGCCGGGCGCCAGCCAGATCAGCGCCAGCGCCAAGGCCACGGCCCCCATCGCGAGCCAGGCCGACTTCCTGGATGGGCGGTTGCCGCCCGCCGGCGCGCCGTCGGCTTCGGGCAGGGCCGGCGTGCCAGTGGCGTGCTCGGGCCCGTGTGGCGCCTGATCGTTCGTGTCCATGGCACTCCCAGTATACGACCGGAGACAGTGCTTTCGATTCGGGAGGACACCCGCTGCCGCCGCGCGCCAACGACGAGCCGGATCCCACGCCACTGCGCGGGCGGTCATCGGTACATCCTTTGCTCAAAACAGGGCGGTTCCTTCGAAAAAAGCTGGTTTGCGGGGTCCAGCGACGGCAGTAAGATGCGAAGCCGAGGGGCTTGGTGCCGGTCACCGGGCTCTCGGGTCGACCACGCAGGGCCCTCGCCCCCCTGCAAGGAGAGTCTCATGAGCAACCGCCCTCGCTGCGGGGCCCTGCTCCGGATAGCGGCCGCGGCGTTCGCGGTAGTCCTGGCGGTCGGCGCCTCCCCGGCCACCGCCCAGACGCCCTACGTCCCCTACTTCGGCAAGAACCAGATCCGGTACGACAACTTCCGGTGGATGACGTACGAGACGGAGCACTTCGTCATCTACTTCTACCCGGAGATCCGGCCGCACCTGGAGCGGATGGCGGGCTACGCCGAGAGCGCCTATCAGCACATCAGCGCCGAACTGAAACACGACCTGGCACACAAGGTCCCGCTCATCCTGTTCCAGACGAGCAGCGAGTTCCAGCAGCAGAACGTCATTCCGGGCGCCGCACAGGAAGGCGTGGGCGCGTTTGCCGAGCCGATCCGCAACCGCATCGTGATGCCGATGGACGAACCGCCGGACCTGCTCTACCGGCTGATCGTGCACGAGCTGACCCACCAGTTCGAGTTCGACATCATCCCGACCTCGCTGATGCGGCGGAACGTGCCGCTGTGGGTCAACGAGGGCCTGTCGGACTACATGACCGGCATCTGGCGGCCGCAGGACCTGATGACCGTGCGCGACGCCGCCGTGGCCGACATCGTGCCCAAGATGTCCGACCTGCAGGACTACGGCGAGTTCAACAACCCGCGCATGATCTACAACCTCGGACACGCCGTGTTCGAGTTCATGGAATCGAAGTGGGGCAAGGAGGGGCTGCGCCAGTATCTCTTCGCGCTGCGCAAGTCCGTGATCGGCGGCGGCGACAACGCCTACCAGGAGGCGTTCAAGCTCAGCCCCGAGGAATTCGACCAGCAGTTCGAGAAGTACCTGAAGGACCGCTTCAAGCCGTTCCGCGACAAGGAGCGCCCCGCGGACTACGGCCGCGACCTCGCGCCCGACGCCAAGAAGACCGCCTTCACCAACGCCCTCTCGGTGGAACCGTCCCCGTCCGGCGACCTGCTCGCGGTCGTCACGGGCAACCGGAAGGATCGCGAGTACGACGTGATCCTGACCTCGGCCAAGGACGGCAGCGTCATCCGCAACCTGACGAAGGGCTTCGACCACGACAAGGGCTTCGAGTTCCTCGTGACGCCAGGCGGACGCTGGAACACCGTGCCGTGGCTGTCCTGGGCGCCGAGCGGCGACCGGCTCGCCTACTTCGTGCGCGCCGAGAAGAACCGCACCCTGATCGTCCAGAACGTCCTGACGGGCGGCATCGAGGACCGGATCCCGCTCGACACGCTCGACGAGCCCGAGTCGCCGGACATCTCACCGGACGGCCGGAAGGTGGTGTTCGGGGCGATCAAGGACGGCACGGGCGACATCTTCGTGCTGGACCTGGCGACCCGCGAGATCACCAATCTCACCAAGGACGACTTCGCCGACTCGGGTCCGACCTGGTCGCCAGACGGCTCGTACGTCGTCTACCTCGCGCGCGTCAGCGGCAACGAGAAGCTGTTCCGGCTCGACGTGGCCAGCGGCCGCAAGACCCAGGTGACCTTCGGCACCCATGACGACGGCGCCGCGCAGTTCCTCGACGCCGACACGCTGGTGTTCCCGTCGACGGCCACCGACCCCACCCAGCCGATCGCGCCCGAGATCGCGACCAACGGCAACATCTACAACATCTGGACGCTGAGCCTGAAGAACGGCGAACTGCGGCAGTACACCGATGCGCTCGGCGGGAACACGACGGCCGTCGTGCTGCGCGACGGGGCGTCGAGCCCGCGCATCGGCTTCGTCAGCTACTACAAGGGCGAGTACACGGTGCACACCCTCGAGCGACGCGATCCGCTCATCACCGCGGCCTCGGCCGACTTCGGCGCGCCGGGCCCGATCGTCGACTTCCAGGCGCCGCTCAGCCACACGCTCGTCGCCGACAAGATCAAGAAGAAGGGCAAGTTCCAGAACATGTTCCTCGACGGCCGCCCGCCGGTGAACGTCGGCGTCACCAGCGGCGGCGACGTGTTCGGCGGCTCGGCGGTGTCCTTCAGCGACGTGCTGGGCGACCAGCAGTTCAACGTCTACGCGGCGTCGATCTCCCAGTACCGGACGATGTCGGCGTCCTACATGAACCTGTCGCGCCGGTTCAACTACGCGCTGCAGGGCTTCTCGCAGACGCAGTTCTTCTACGGCCAGCTCGCCAACGTCTTCTACGACCCGATGTATTCGGGCTTCATCGACCGCGACTTCGCCGTGGCCACGCGCACGATCCGCGGCGGCACGGCGTTCGGCATCTGGCCGTTCAACCGCTACCGCCGCATCGAGGTCTCGGGCGGCGCGATGCAGTACGTCGAGAACTTCGCGGACCCGGGTCTGCAGGAAGTCTCCGTGGACTATCAGCAGCAGCAGTTCGGCCGCACGCTGCTCCAGTCGGGCACCTACGTGCCGTTCGGCGTCACCTTCGTGCAGGAGACGACCGTCTTCCGCGAGTTCGGCCCGCTGGCCGGCAACACGATGCGCCTGGGCTACGAGGTCGCGCCGAAGATCCCGCTCCCCTGCACTGGCAACGAAGGTCCACGTTGTAGCACGCTGTCCCGCCAGAGTCTCGACGGCGACGCGCGTTACTACCAACGGCTCGGCTCGACGGGCCTGCTGGCCCTGCGGGCCCGCGGGTTCAAGAGCTGGGGGGCCGCGCCGACCTACATCTATTTCGGCGGCAACTCCGAGATGCGCGGCTACCAGTTCCTCGAGTTCCTCGGCAGCCGCTCGGCGTTCTTCAACGCGGAGCTGCGCTTCCCGCTGATCGAGGCCATGCTGACGCCGCTCGGCGTGCTCGGCGGCGTCCGCGGCGTGTTCTTCGCCAACCTGGGCGGCGGGCACTTCGACGGCCAGTCGTTCCGGTGGTTCGCGCGCAAGAACGAAACCTACACGCCCGTCGTCGGCTTCCGGCAGACGAGCGTCACGACCCAGGAGCCGATCTACGGCCAGGCCACGACGGTCAGTGGCCTGCGGCTGGTCGACGCGCGGGCGTCCTACGGCATCGGCCTGCAGACCTTCGCGCTGGGCTTCCCCGTCCACTTCGACTATGCGTGGCGGACGCTCTTCAACCGCCAGTGGGAGGACGCGGTGTTTGCCGCCCCCTGCCAGCAGACCGGACAGGTCTACTGCGGCGGCAGCTCGAACTTCCGGAAGCCGAAGTTCTCGGTCTGGATCGGCTACGACTTCTGAGCCGGAGCGGCTGTCACCCGCGGGGTGACAGCCGCACCTCGCTGCGGTCGACGTCGATCGCGACGCGGTAGCCGCCGAGCAGCCGGTAGCCGACGATGCCCCCCAGGCGAAAGCCGAGCAGCATGCTCGGCGCCCGCAGGTTCAGCACGGCAAGACCCATCTTCCGGTACCCGACGGCACCGAAGTCGATGTCGACGCCCGGCATCACGAAGGCGTCCTCATCCAGCCCCGACAGCCCGAACACCCGCAGCCGTACCCGCCGGCCCGTGGGCACGGGCAGTTCGCCGGCCGTCTCGGCGCTCAGCGAGAGCAGTTCCCCGCCCGTGTCCACCACGAACATCGCCGCGTGACGGTCGTTGACGCGGCCGCGGACCAGCGGCAGGCGGTGGAACCGCATCGGCAGGCGGATCGGCGCCGCCGCGTCCTCGGGCAGCGCCCGCGCGAAGGTCACCCGCCGGCGGCCGTAGTCGACCTCCACGGACAGGCCGAGCGCCAGCGGCGAGAGGCTCTCGCCCTGCCAGCGCGGGGCCCCGCCGGCCGACGGCTGCCGGACCGCCACGGGGACGTTCCGGATACGGAGTGCCCCGATCTCGAGGTCGTCGACGGCCGCCAGGCCGACGCGCAGCCAGGCGGACGGTCCCACGCCGGACGTCAGCGTGGACGCCACGACGCGGACGTCGGCCCGCCGCGCCAGGTCCGGCGAAATGCTGGTGCGCTCGGCACCGGTGTCGAGGACGAAGTCCACCGGCGTGCCGTTCACGCGGCCCCGCACCACCACCTTGTTGCGGACCAGCTTGAACGGCAGCGTGTGCATGCGCGCGGCGTCGCGGTCGCTCGTCGCGAGCGGCTGGCGTCCGCCGAAACTGCGCAGCAGCCGCGCCCGCGCCAGCGCGGTTCCGGCGGCGGTGGAGTCGGGCACCGGCAGGAGCGCAGCGTAGGCCTCGTAGGCCCGCGCGGCCTCGGCATAGCGCCGGACGCGCTCGAGAATGCCCGCGTGCACGGCATGGAGGTCGGCGTCGTCCGGGGCCAGCGCCAGCCCGCGCCGCACCTCGTCGAGGGCGAGGTCGAGCCGGCCCTCCGACGCCTCGGCTCGCGCCACGCCGAGCCGGGCACGCGCCATCTCCGGATCGGCGGCGAGCGCCTCACGATATCGCGCCTCGGCCTCGTCGAAGAGGCCTGATGCCCACCAGGCGTCGCCGACGAGCACGGTCGTCTCGGCGTCGAGCGGGCCGCCGGCGGCGAGCGCGTCGGCGTCGCGGCGAGCCGCGTCGAACTCGGCCAGCCGCAGCGCAGAACGCAGGTGGCCCTGCACGGCGCGCAGGCGCTGGGTGGCGTCGCCGGCCTCCGAGGCCGACGCGAACGCCTGCATCGCGTCACGGTAGTCGCCGCGCGCGAACGCGGCGGATGCGCGATCGAGCAGCAGCAGAGGGTCGGGGGCGGCCTGCCCGGCGGCGACGAGCGTCGCCGCGGCGCCCACCACGGCCGCGCACGCGCCCATCCAGACCGGCCCACGCATCGCAGGCACCGTCGCCGCGCGGGGCGGGCTAGAACTTCTCGAGCCGCAGCTCGCTGTGGGCCATGTCCATCGACACGCGGTAGTTGGACAGGAACTTGTGGCCGACGATGCCACCGATCTGGTACCCGAGCAGGACGCTCGGCGCGCGCAGGTTCAGGACCACCAGCGGAAAGTTCCGGTACTCGATGCGGTCGAAGTCGAGGTCGTTGCCGGGCAGCAGGAACGCCTCGCGATCCCAGCCCGACGTGCCCCACACCTTCAGGGGGATGCGCCGCATCGTCGACGACGCGGCTACGGCCCGCGCCGTGTCGGAGCTGATCGAGATGACCTCGCCGCCCGTGTCCACGACGAAGTAGGCGGGGTGCTTCGCGTTGAGGACGCCACGGACCATCGCCAGGCGGTTCACCCGCATCGGCAGCGTGACGTCGGCCTTGCGCGCCGGCAGCTGGCGCCCGATGGTCAGCGTGCGGGCCTGGTAGTCGATCGCCATCGACATGCCGAGCGACAGCGGCGAGAAGCTCTCCCCTTCCCGCTTCGGGATGCCGCGCAAGGCCGGGTTCTTGATGAGGACCGGCACGTTGCGCACCTGGAGGGAGCCGAGGTCGAGCGTCCTGACCTGGGCGAGCTGCAGGCCACGCAGGCCCACCTCGCCGACGCCCGCGCTGAGCGTGTAGGTGACGGGGCGGACGCGTTCGCGCTGCGCCGTCTCGCGGGAGATGACCGTCTCCTCGGAACCGGTGTCGAGGATGAAGTCCTGCGGACGGCCGCCGTTGACGCGCCCCTGCACGACGATCTTGTCCTTGACCAGCCTGAACGGCAGGGTGTGGAGCGCGCCGGCGTCCTCCGCGTCGATCTCGACGGGCGTCACGCCGGTGAACGATTCGAGGAACTCCACCTGCGCGCGCGACCAGGCGGCCTTGGCGCTCCGGTCCTTGTTCGGCAGCAGGTTGATGTAGTTGTTGTAGGCGATTGCGGCCTCGTCGAACCGGCGCAGCCGCTCGTAGATGTCGCCGATGGCGGCATGGATCTCGCCGTCGCGGGGCGCGGCGGCGGACGCGGCGAGCGCCTCCTGGAGGGCCTCGTCGAGCCGGCTCTGCGCGGCGAGGGAGCGCGCCACGCCGTACCGGGCCCGGGGCGATTCCGGGGCGAGTCTCAGGGCATCGGCGTAGGCGCGGTCGGCCTCGTCGAACAGGCCCACGGCCCAGCGCGCGTCGCCGAGCAACGTGATGGACTCGGCGTCGGAGGGCTGTTCCGCGACGAGCTGCTGAGCCTCCTCGTGCGCCGTCTCGAACTCGGCGACCTTGAGCGCCGTGCGGATCTTGCCCTTGCGCGCCTGCGCGACCAGGACGCGGTCACCGCCGCGGGTGGCCTGATCGAAGGCCTTGAGGGCGTCCTGATAACGGGTCTCGTCGTAGAGCAGCGTCGCCAGCTGGTATTGCAGATCGGCGTCGAGGGCGCGGCCGCCGTCCTGCGCCGTCAGCGCAAGCGAGCATGCCGCGACCACCGTACCGAACACGACCGCAGACCGGAGTGACATGGCCATGACCCACCCCTGGCGCGACCCGCCCCCCGACCCCGCTTCGAGAAGCCGTCCGCCTACTTCTGAAAGTACTTCGCGTTGACCGGGATGTAGCTCTTCCACTTGTCCGGCGTCTCGTCGAGCGCGAAGATCGCTTCGACCGGGCACGCCGGCACGCAGGCGCCGCAATCGATGCACTCATCCGGGTGGATGTACAGCATCTCGGCGGTCTGAAACTCGGGTTCGTCCTTCCGTGGGTGGATGCAGTCGACCGGGCACACGTCGACGCACGCGGTGTCCTTCGTGCCGACGCACGGTTCGCAAATGATGTACGCCACTCCGCTCTCCTCGAATCCTGCTTGCAGCGCAGAAGTATACCCCGGAGCACCGGCCCCGACGACGCGCGAGTGCGGGCACCCGCGTGCACCGCACGCCGGGCCGCTCGCGCTGGGGGATAATCGCCCCCGGACCGACCGATGCGCGTCACCTCCTCTCTGACGAACCGCATCTTCCTGGCGTGCACCCTGCTGGCCACGCTGCCATTGGGTGTCGCGTTCTCGATGGTCAACGAGCGCGCGACCGCCGAGGTGGAGGCCGAGCTACGGCGCAGCCTGGCCGAAACCGGACGGCTGGTCGACGAGCGCTGGACCACGCTGGCCGGCACCTACACCACGTTCGCCCGCCTGATCGCCGACCTCCCGAAGCTCAAGGCCGCCGTATCGACCGGGGACCGCCCGACCGTGCAGCCCCTGGCCGACGAGTACCGCCAGCAGGTCGGCGCGGACGTGCTGACGCTGACCGCCCCGGACGGCCGGCTGCTGGCCGCGGCCGGGGCCGGGGCCGGCGCCGACGCCCTGGCCGGCGTCCCGCCGGGTGCCCCCGAGGAAGAGCGGGCGACCTTCCTGCCGCACGAGCGGGGCCTGCTGCAGGTCGTCAGCGTGCCGCTCGTGGTGCTGACCGGCGAACCGGCCCAGGTACTCGGTCGCCTGACGGTCGGCTTCTTCCTCGACGACCGGCTCGCGGCCCAGTTCGAGCGGCTCACGGGCAGCAAGGTCGCGTTCCTGGCCGCCGGTCGCGTCGTGGCCACCTCCCTGCCCCGCACCGACGAAGCGGCGCTGGCCCGGCTCTCGTCGGTGGCAGCAGGCGGCGTCTCGACGACCCGCATCGGCCCGGAAGAGTACATCGTCGAGCGCCGGCCGCTGCACCGGACGGGTGGTGGCTCAGCGGGGGTTCCCGAGCCGGAAGCGCTCATCCTGCGGTCGCGAACCGAGCGGCTGCGATTCCTCGACACGCTGCGCACCGGCCTCGCCGGGGCGCTCATCGCCACGCTGCTGCTGGCCACCGTGCTCAGCTACGCGGTGGCCCGCACGATGACGCGCCCGCTCGCGGCGGTCACGAGCGCCATGCGCGAGGTGGCCGCCACCGGCGACCTGACCCGCAAGGTGGTGGTGCGAAGCCGTACCTGGGACGACGAGGACGCGCGCCTCCTCGGCACGGCGTTCAACACGCTGACCGAGTCCATTGCCCGCTTCCAGCGCGAGGCCGCCCAGCGCGAGCGCCTGTCCTCGCTCGGGCGGCTCTCGACCGTCATCGCGCACGAGATCCGCAACCCGCTGATGATCATCCGGGCGACGCTGGCCTCGCTGCGCCGCGACGCGGTGAGCGCCGAGGAGCGCCGGGAGGCGGTCGCCGACATCGACGAGGAGACGCGCCGGATCAACCGCATCGTCACCGAGGTGCTGGACTTCGCCAGGCCGATCCGCTTCGAGCTGGCCGAGGCGAACGTGAACGAGGTGTGCCGCACGTCGGCGGCGGCGGCCTGGGCCGGCGACGCGGCCGGCGACCTGCGGCTCGAGCTCGCCGCCGGCATGCCCCCGGTGGTGACCGACGCCGAACGCCTGCGCACCGCGCTCGTCAACATCCTCGCCAACGCCCGGCACGCGCTGGCGGCCCGGGCCGAGGCCGCCGGGCGCGGCGGCGTGGCGGTTGCCGACGAGCCGGGTATCATCGTGACGACGGCACATCGGGGCGACCGGGTGGTCATCAGCATCGAAGACCACGGCGTCGGCATCGCCGCCGACGACCTGGCGCACATCTTCGATCCGTATTACACGACCCGGCGGGCGGGCACGGGCCTCGGCCTGCCGATCGCCAAGACGATCATCGAGGGACTCGGGGGTGCGATCAGCGTGAAGAGCCGGAGGGGTGAAGGCACCCACGTCCACATCGATCTGCCGTGCGTCGCGCCGGGGGCGGCGGCATGAGCGCCCTGAGCGGCGCCATCCTGCTCGTCGACGACGAAGAGAAGATCCTGCGGCGCCTCGGCCGGGCCCTGCGCGACGAGGGGCACGACGTCGTCGAGGCGTCGAGCGCGCGTGACGCGCAGCGCCACCTGGCGGAGCGGCCCTTCGATCTCGTCGTCGCGGACAACGTGATGCCCGGCACCTCGGGGATGGAGTTCCTGCGCGACGTCGTCGCCGTGATCCCGAGCGCCGAGCGCCCGCAGATGGTGCTGATGACGGCGCACGGCTCCACGCAGATCGTGCGCGACGCGTTCAAGCTCGGCGTCGAGGACTTCCTCGAGAAGCCGTTCGAGGTCGATGAGCTGCTGGCCCTCGCCCGCCGCGCCGTCCGGAGTCACCGGCTCGAGACCGAGAAGCAGTACCTCATCAGCGAGCGCGACGCCGAGTTCAACCACTACGGCATCGTGGGCCGCAGCCGCGCGATGCAGGACGTGCTGCAGCGGGCGGACCTGGTGGCCCAGACCAAGAGCACGGTGCTCATCACCGGCGAGACCGGCACGGGCAAGGAGATGGTGGCGCGCCTCATCCACCACCGGAGCGCGCAGCGCGACATGCCGCTCATCAAGGTGAACTGCGCCGCGCTTCCGGAGACGCTGCTCGAGTCGGAGCTCTTCGGCCACGTGCGCGGCGCCTTCACCGGCGCCACGATGACCAAGCGCGGCCGCTTCGCCCTGGCGGACGGTGGCACGATCTTCCTCGACGAGATCGGCACGATGAGCGTGACCGTGCAGGCGAAGCTCCTGCGCGTGCTCCAGGAGCGCGAGTTCGAGCCGCTCGGCGCCGAACGCACGCAGAAGGTGGACGTGCGCGTGATCGCCGCGACCAACCGCGACCTGAAACAGATGGTCAGCGAGGGCAAGTTCCAGGAAGACTTGTACTACCGGCTGAACGTGATTCCGATCGCGCTGCCGCCGCTGCGCGAGCGCCCCGACGACATTCCGGTGCTGGCCGAGCACTTCATCGAGAAGCACCGGCAGCGCACCGGCAAGCGGGTCGAACGGACCGACGAGCGCTTCATCGGGGCCCTCAAGGCCTACAGCTGGCCTGGCAACGTCCGCGAGCTCGAGAACACGATCGAGCGCGCGGTGGTGCTCTCCACCGGGCCGGTCGTCACGACCGATTCCCTGTCGCTGCTGGGCGCCACCTCGACGCAGGCGCCGGGCCTGCCGTCGCTGCGCCTGCACCAGAACATCGAATGGGTGGAGCGCGAAACGATCCGGCGCGCGCTCGAGCAGTCGCGAGGCGTCAAGAAGGATGCGGCCGAGCTGATGGGGATCAGCCAGCGCGCGCTGAGCTACTACCTCGCGAAGTACCGGATCGACTGACGCGGTCGAGGGTCATCGCTTACCCGCTTCGTCCGGTATTACCTCGCCGGTAAGCGGCCTGGCTCGTATCGACCTACCCGAATAGGGGAGTTTCAAGGCGTTTCTCACAGTCGGGCCCGGCCGCGTGCCGGCACGACGTTTGCGTTCTCGAGGAGACACCTGACCATGTTGCGCTTTCTGACTCGCTCCCGGCGGATCGCCGGTCCTTCCCGGTCGATTGCTCGCTTGGCCACCGCGTCCGTCGTCGTCCTCATGCCAGGCTCGTCAGCCGCGCCGGCAGCCCAGGACACCGCCCCGCGGGAGATCGAGATCGTGGCCAGGCGGTACGCATTCGAGCCCGAGACGATCGAGGTCGCCGTCGGCGAACGCGTGCGGCTGGTGATGCGGTCGGCGGACGGCCCGCACGGGGTCGAGATCCGCAAGTTCAAGGTAAACAAGGAGATTCCACGCGGCCCCAAGCCGGTCACGGTCGAGTTCACCGCGACGGAGGCCGGCCGGTTCCCCATCCTGTGCTCGGAGTACTGCGGTGACGGGCACGACGACATGCGCGGCACGCTGGTAGTGGTCGCGCGCGAACCCTGAGACACGAGAGAAGGAGATCCGATGTACGCACGTCTGCTCGGCCTCGGCCTGGCTGCCCTCGCCTTCGTCGGCACGGCGGCCTGCGACGAGGCGCTGTCCAGCCTGACCGGCCCGACCCCGAACCTGCAACCCACGTTCAGCAGCATCTCGCAGGAGATCTTCAACACGACCGACGCGTCGGGACGCACGGCGTGCATCAACTGTCACCACTCGAACGGCCGTGTGCCCGCCGGTGGCCTGGATCTGCAGGCCAGCGGCGCCTACACGCGGCTGGTCAACGTCGCCAGCGGCCAACGGCCCACCCTGATGCGGGTCAAGCCGGGCGCACCCGACGACAGCTATCTGGTCCACAAGCTCGACGGCCGCAGTGGTATCGTCGGCACCCGGATGCCACGCGGTACCGGCCCCTACCTGACCGACGGGCAGATGCTCGTCATCCGGCGCTGGATCGAACTCGGCGCGCCGAACAACTGAGCATTACTGAGGAGTTGCGATGATTTCGTTCAACAGAATGTGTGCCCTGCTGGCGACGCTGGCGCTGGTCGGTGCCCCCACGGCAATGGCCCAGACGGGCACCACCCCGCCCCAGAACAGCGCCGGCGCGGCGGCCCAGGGGCCGCAGGACGACCCGGACATGGATCTCAACCGGTCCGAGCCCGACTTCACGCTGATCACGCTGCCGACCAACCTGCGACTGCCGAAGTACAAGAGCGCGTTCCGCGTGACGCACCGCTTCACCCGCCCGCTGAACGCGGGTGAGTTCAGCGATCTGGCCGAGGATCTGTTCGGCCTCGATTCGGGCGCGCAGATCGGTCTCGAGTACCGCTTCGGCCTGATGCGCGGCCTGCAGGCCGGGCTCAACCGGACGAGCAACCGCACGATCGAGTTCTTCACCGAGTACAATCTCTGGCAGCAGAAGGAACATCCGGTGGCCGTCAGCGCGATCGCGACCATCGAAGGCACCAACAACTTCCGCGACAGCTACTCCCCCGCGATCGGTGTCGTGGTGTCGCGCGAACTGGGGAATCACGGCGCCGTGTACGTCGAGCCGATCTGGGTGAACAACACGAACCCGCTGCCGGGCGAATTGACCGACGACAACGACACCTTCGTCGTGGGCCTCGGCGCCCGTATTCGCGTGCGGCCGACGGTCTACGTCGTCGGCGAGGTGATTCCGCGGACCGGGTTCGCGCCCGGCACGACGTTCGGGTCGTTTGCGGTCGAGAAGCGTGCGGGCGGACACTCGTTCCAGCTCATCTTCTCGAACGGCGTCGGCACGACGATGGCCCAGATCGCGAGAGGCGGGACACGCGGCGCAGCGGGCCCCGAGAGCCGCGACTGGTACATGGGCTTCAACATCACGAGGAAGTTCTTCTGATGCGCGCGCGGCTGGCGGTCTGCTGGATCACGGCGGCAGCGTTCGCCACCGCGTGCGGTGGCAGCGGCGGGGGCGGCGGCACCACGGCGCCCTCCCCGACGCCGTCGCCGTCGCCGTCCGGACCGACCATCACGATTTCGTCGAGCGGCGCGGTCTCGCCGAGGGAGATCACCGTCGCCGTGGGATCGCGCGTGACGTTCGTCAACAACGACTCGCGCGGCCACGACATGAACTCGGACCCGCATCCGGCGCACACGGACTGCCCCGAGATCAACGTGGGCTTCATCCCGTCCGGCCAGAGCCGCACGACGCAGAACCTGAACCGCGTCCGGAACTGCCGCTTCCACGATCACGATCAGCCGAGCAACACCGGCCTCCAGGGCGAGATCAAGATCCAGTAGCGTCCCACGCCGACCCGGCCCGAACGACGCAGCGGCCGCAGGAGCGGGCCCGCGCTACTCGGCCGTGTCCCCGGGCTTCAACTCGAGCACCGCGATCCCCTTGGGCTCGACGAGCGCCTTGAGCGCCGCCGGCGTGCCGGTCAGCAGCGGGAACGTGCCCCAGTGCATCGGCACCACCTGCCGGACCCCGAGCCACTCGCACGCCCGTGCAGCCGCCACCGGATCCATCGTGAACCGGTCGCCGATCGGCAGGAACGCGATGTCGGGCCGGTAGAGCTCCCCGATGAGCCGCATGTCGCCGAAGAGCGCCGTGTCGCCGGCGTAGTAGAGGCTGCGCCCGTCCTCGAGCCGGAGCACGAAGCCGGCCGGCTCGCCCATGTAGACCATCTGGCCGTGCTCGACGAACCCGCTGCTGTGGCGTGCGTCCGTCATCGTGACGCGCAACCCGGCGATCTCGACGGAACCGCCCTTGTTCATCGGCTCGGTCCGCTGGACGCCCTTCCGGCTCAGCCAGTCGCAGAGCTCGTAGATGGCCACCACCGGGGCCCCGCTGTCGCGCGCGCAGGCCACGAGGTCCTCGATGTGGTCTCCGTGCCCGTGCGAGGCCAGGATGAGGTCCGCCCGCGGGGGCTTCCGCAGGCCCGGCGGACAGGCGGGATTGTTCGCGAGCCAGGGATCGAAGAGGACCTGTCGGCCTCCGGGCGTGCGGATCAGGAACGTGGAGTGGCCCAGCCAGGTGATCGCCAGTCGCTGCATGTCCCGGCATTCTAACGGGTTGGCCACGCCCGGCGGGCCGGGGGTACACTACGGGGGATGCCCGTCGAGATTCCCGTCCGCCTGATTGGCCCGCGTGAGCCCAAGCCCGAGTGGCTGAAGGTGCGCGCGCCCGGCTCGGAGAACTACGTCCGGCTGAAGGGCATCATGCAGGACCTCAAGCTGAACACCGTCTGCGAGGACGCGCACTGCCCGAACATCGGCGAGTGCTGGCACCACGGCACGGCGACCTTCATGATTCTCGGCGAGGTCTGCACGCGCGCCTGCGCGTACTGCGCCGTGGCGCACGGACGGCCGCCGGAACTGGACGTCGACGAACCCGGCCGCGTGGCCGAGGCCGTCGCCCGGATGCGACTCACGTTCGCGGTGATCACCTCCGTGGACCGCGACGACCTGCCCGACGGCGGCGCGTTCATCTTCGCTGAGACGATCCGGCTGACGCGGGAGCGCAATCCCCAGTGCCGGATCGAGGTCCTGATCCCGGACTTCCAGGGCAAGGAGGCGCCGCTCCACACGGTGCTCGATGCCGGCCCGGACGTGATGAACCACAACATCGAGACGGTGCCGCGCCTCTACCGCGCCGTGCGATCCGGCGGCCGCTACCCGCGGTCGCTCGAACTGCTCGACCGCTCGCGCCGGTACCGGCCCGACATCGCCACCAAGACCGGGATCATGGTGGGCCTGGGCGAGGAACGCGACGAGGTCCTGACCGTGTTCGACGACCTGCGGGCCAACGGCGTCTCGATCCTGACGATCGGCCAGTACCTGCGCCCGTCGGCCGACCACGCCCCGATGACGCGCTACTACCACCCGGACGAGTTCGCGGACCTCAAGGCCGAGGCGCTCGCGCGCGGCTTCGTGCACGTGGAATCGGGCCCGCTGGTGCGCTCCTCCTACCACGCGCACGAGCAGGCCGACGCCTTCGAGGCGGCCGCGAAGGCCTGACTCAGCCGAACAGGTACGGGTAGGCCGCGCGCAGCTTCGACTCGCGGACCATGCGCATCATCAGCAACGGGAGCCCGAGCCCGAGCGCGAACAGGTACGCCAGGAAGACCACGGGCTGCGCGAGGAGACCGGGGACGAGCTTCGCCGCCGCTCGGGCGGCATATTCGAGCACGATCGAGTGCAGCAGGTACACGCCGTAGGAATACCGTCCGAGCGTCTGCAGCCCCTCGATCGATCGTGGAGCCAGGTGACTGAAGGCCACGATGGCGCAGACAGCCGAGGCGGCGTAGAGACTGTCGAGCGCCGTGTCGTAGTACGGCACCCAGTCCAGAGTGGAGTAGCGCCGCAGCGTCTCCCACTCCACCATGCCCGCGAGCAGCAGCAGCACGGCCGCTGACAGGTAGACGGCGCGGTAGCGCGCGAGGTGCTGCTGACACCCCTCGAGATGGAGGGCCGTCACGACGCCGGCCACGAACCAGAAGATGCGTCCCGGCAGATACCAGCCGGTCGTCGCCGCCACGACCGCGTCGACGACGGGGCCGTGCCACCCAAGGTAGACCAGGTACCACGTGGACAGCACACCGAGCTGGACGCCACCCGTGACCAGCAGCAAGCTGAACCAGTGTCGCTTGCCCCACTCGATGATGAGCGGCGACAGCAGCAGACACTGCGCCAGCAAGGGCACGTAGTAGTAGGGTGGCGAGGCGCCACCGACCAGATAGATCACGGCGTACCGCGAGATCGAGTACCGCGTCCCGGTCAACGCCCTCTCGGCCAGGATCACCGTCGTCCAGACCGCGTACGGGATGAGCAGCGACCAGACGCGCTTCCCGGCCTGCGTCCAGCGCGTCGACACCGGCTCGCGTCCGGCCACGAACGCGATGAAGAAGCCCGACACCGCCAGGAACGACGGCACGGTGAAGGCGATCAGCTGTTCGAGGAACCGGATGACGAAGTAGGCCGGGCTCCCGATCAGGTCGAAGTTCGGTACGGCCACGTCGCGGTAGCGGTCAGCCCACCAGAACATCCCGGTGAAGACCCAGCTCGCCGCATGGTTGAGGACGACCCCGAGCGTGGCGAGGCCGTTCAGCAGCAGCAGCCGCCTAGCCACGCGCTCCGCCGGCCGTGGCCGCCAGCGCGAAATCGCCCAGGCGGCCGGTCTCGTACAGGTGCTTGACGAACCGGTGGCGCCGCTTCCCGCTCGAGGTCTTCGTGAGGGTGCCCTCGGCCACCATCACCACGTCGTCGACATTGAGCCCCAGCACGGAGAACACACGGTTGCGGATGTCCTCGGTGATCGAGGCCGCCGATCGGTGAGCCGACAGACGCCCCTCGGCGACGATCACGACCCGCTGCGTGCCACGCCCGGCGTCGTCCACGCCGAAGGCCGCGAAGCACCCGGGCCGCACGCCCTCGATGTCACCGAGAATGGACTCGAAGTCGCTCGGGTCGAGCTTCACGCCGCGGATGTTGATCCGTTCGCGGACGCGGCCGACCCAGAACAGCTCGCCATCCCGCAGGTAGCCCAGGTCTCCCGTCCGGAGCCAGCCGGTGGACAGGGCGTCGGCGGTGGCCTCGGGGTCGCCGAGGTACTCCACCAGCCGCGACGGGGAATCGAGCGCGATCTGCCCCACGTGCCCGTCCGGCAGAACCCCGCCGTCGTCGTCGAGGATGTGGATGGCGAGGCCCGGGTAGCCCTTGCCGGCTCCGACGACCGTCAGCGACGCGCCGGCGCCGGCGCCCCGGGCCACGCCCTCGCCGAACAGGGCGTCCCGGTCCACCTGCTCGAACTGGTACGGCTGCCCAGGCGCGGAGAACGTGGCGCCGCCCACGTTCTCTGCGCATCCGAAGTTCGTCTTGAGCGCGTCGTAGCGGAGGCCGTAGTCCTTGAAGCGCGCGTAGAACGCCTGCATCGTCTCGTGATGGATGCGCTCGGCCGCGCTCCAGAAGCCCACCACGTGCGACAGGTCCACGCCGGCCAGGTCGGCGTCGCGGCAGCGCTGCGCAGCCAGAGCGAAGCCGAAGTTCGGCGACCATGTCGTCGTCGCCTGCAGATTGTGCGCCGTCCGCAGCCACAGCGACGGGTTCTTCACGAAGTCCTGCGGCTTCATCATGCCCAGCGGGATGTTCTTCGCCAGGCACAGGAAGAAATTGTTCACGAGCCCCATGTCGTGGTACAGGGGCGTCCAGTTCAGGAAGACGTCGGCTGGCGACACGGCCATCGCCTCGGCCATGCCGTCGAGCGCGGCCCAGACGCGCTGATTGCTCCAGCTGCAGATCTTGGGCATGCCGGTCGTGCCCGAGGTCAACTGCAGGGCAAGGCGGTCGTCCTCGCGAGCGGCGTCGGTGACACGCCACGCCGGCATGGCCGGGTCCGGCTCAGCCGCGATCAGCACCCGCGAACGGGCGCAGACCGGGTCGGCCCGCAGTTCGTCGGCGACGGTCTGCAGGCTGTCCTCGATCAGCACCAGGTCGGGGCCCGTGCGGGCGATCACACTCTGCAGCACCTGCCGCAGGCTCGAGAACGCGCCACCGGCCTGCAGCGACGGCGGCGCCACCAGCAACGGCACGGCCCCGCGCCACAGGGTGCCGAGCACGATCCGGCTCGCGAGATCGCCGCTCGACAGCACGATGACGCAGACGCCGCCCTTCCGGAGCCCCGCCTCCGCCAGGTACGTGGCGTGGCGGGCGGCCTGCCCGAAGTAGTCACCGACGGTCTGCCAGGCGAACCGGCCCTTGTCGTCGACGAAGGCGATGGCCCGGGCATCCGGGGCGGTGTCGAGGCGCGTCAGCAGTGCACGCTGCAAGGTCCGCGTCATCGCTGTCCCCCGGCCCCGAGCTTGGCGTCGATGAGGCGCCTGACGTGCGCGATCGTCTGGAAGTTGTCGACGCTCATCTCACGCTCGTCCACGGTGATTCCAAAGCGGCGCTCGACGAACGCGATGAGCTCGAGCAGGGTCAGCGAGTCGAGAATGCCACCAGCGACCAGGGAGTCGTTGACGCCGACCGACGTGCGCTTGCCGAGCAGAAGCTCGTCGACGATGTGCTGTTCGATGATCCGTTCAATGTCCATGCATGTGCACCAGGTGGGCCGCCGCCGAGGCCTCAGGGAAGGACGGGCACCGCGACGCCACGGTGGTCGTGGACGCGCCGGGCCTTCAGGTCGAAGCGCGGCAGGGTCCCCATCGGGACGGCCGTCACCTTGATGCGGATGCCGACGCCGGCCCGGAACTCCTTCTCGATCGCGCGGGCGATCTCGTCGGCGTCGCCCCCGCGGCTCTCGAACCGGATCTGCAGGTCGTCCATCTCGTTCTGGCGGACGATGTCGACCGCGAACTCGCCTACCTGCTCGAACCGCCGCACGATATTCTCGATCGCGCTCGGAAAGACATTGACGCCACGAATGATGATGACGTCGTCGACACGGCCGATGACGCCGTGCTCGAGCCGCAGGAAGGTGCGGCCGCAGGCGCACTCACCCGGCGCCAGGCGCACCCGGTCGCCAGTGCGATAGCGGATGACCGGCATGCCGACCCGGCCGAGATTCGTGAGCACGAGTTCGCCTTCGGTCGCCGACCGGCCCGTGGACGGGTCGATGATCTCAGCGATGAACTCGCCCTCGTTGATGTGCAGGCCGTTCTGTGCGGAACACTCGAAGCCCCAGGCGCCGACCTCGGTCGCCCCGGCGTGGTCGTGGCACCGGGCCCCCCAGCTCTCCTGGATCTTGGCCTTCGTGGCCGGGATGCTGGCACCGGCCTCGCCGGCGTGGATCGTCACACGGACGCTCGAATTGCGGATGTCGAGCCCCTCCTGCTCGGCCACCTCGGCGAGGTGCAGCGCGTAGGTGGGCGTGCACACCAGCACCGTGACGTCGTTGGCCAGGATCGACTTGACGCGCTGGTAGGACGACATGCCACCGCCGGGGAACGCCAGCGCGCCGATCAACCGGGCGCCCTCGTAGGCACTCCAGAAGCCGATGAATGGCCCGAACGAGAACGCGAAGAAGATCCGGTCGGACGCCGTCACGCCGGCCGCGCGGTAGACGCCGGCCCACGAGCGCGCCCACCAGGCCCAGCTCTCGGCCGTGTCGAGGCACCGCAGCGGCTCGCCCGTCGTACCGGAGGTCTGATGGATGCGCGTGTAGCGCGTCCGCTCGAACGTGAGGTTCGTGCCGTACGGCGGATGCTCGGCCTGGTCGTTCGACAACTCGCTCTTCGTGGTGAAGGGCAGGCGCTGGAAGTCGGCCAGTGAGCGGACGGCGGCCGCGTCGGTGAGCGACACGTCACCGAACTTCCTCCGGTAGAACCTGTTGGACTGGAGCACCGTCCCGAGCATCAGCTCGAACTTCTTGAGCTGAATCTGCTGCAGGGCCTCCCGCCCGAGCGTCTCGATGAACGGGTCCAGATAGTCGCTGTAGTCCATTGATGCCTCGCGGCCCCTCCTGCTGGTATCGCGCCCCGGCTGCCCTCAGTGGTGGAGCGGCAGACCGTCGTCCTCACGACAGGGAAACTTCTCACTGATGAGCATGACGGGCTTGCCGCCCACGATGATGCGATACGTCCGACTGAGGAAGTCCTGCCCACGAAACCGCGCGAGCGCGGATGGCAGAACCGTGAGGGTCTCCCGGCCAAACCACAGGATCTCTCGGAACGATTCCACGCGGTTGCGCAGCAGGATGCGGCCCAGACCGTCCCCATCGACGGTCAGCGACCGCCGCGCCTTCTCCTCGAGCCGGTCCGGTACGACCAGTGACACCGCGTACGCGTAGAGCTCGTGGGACTCCTGGCCTTCGAGCGACACCTCGCGGACGATCACCTCGGAGCCAGCCGCGATGTCGAGCCAGCGGTGCGGCTGCGTGAGCACGCGCGACTCCTGGCCGAGGTGCCGGATCCGCACCCGCTGCATCTTGTAGGCTTCGATGAACTTGGTGACCGTGCCGTCCGTGGCGAGCAGCGCCCGGTGATAGGGGCTGAGGGTCCGCAGGTTGACACCTCCGACGTGCTCGGGCCGGTCGGATTGCGCAACGAAGAGATCCGCGATGGGATCGCCCTGGTCCATCACCTTCCGCGATGGCGCATAACTGCCTTGAGTTTCCATCACCAATCTCGTGCCCTGGCCCCGGGACGCCTCCCAACTCGACTATGACCGCCCCTCAGAATGTCGACGCCTACCGACCGCCTGAACAGTGCCTGGCGGTCTGGCGGACACGGAGTCGACTTCCTTGATGTCAATTATCGCGCCAGGGATCCGGCAGACCTTTGACCGAAAGGACAAGCACTTACAGACACTTCAACGCCTGAAGGGGGCCCGGCGGAAGGACTTCCAAGATGATAGTCTGCCTGTTGGGGGCCTTTCTTGGCCGTACGAGGTTGACAGAAAGAGCCCGAACCGGGGTCGGACCCAGCTTCGAATCACTGCGCGCGACCCCGCTCCCGCCGGGCGCGTCCGACCCGACTCGGGCCGGCGTTCTTCTCCACGCGCAGTC
Source organism: uncultured bacterium (assembly GCA_963923455.1). Taxonomy (GTDB): domain Bacteria; phylum Acidobacteriota; class Vicinamibacteria; order Vicinamibacterales; family UBA2999; genus CAWULT01. Next base: position 24,624 of record CAWULT010000008.1, on the reverse strand, counting down.
TCCACGCCGCGCGGAGCGCACCGTCGAGCGTGTCGCGGTGCACCGTGGCCAACCGGACGTGCGTGGCACCCAGCCGTCCCCACCGACCGGCCACCGGCAAGAACACCTCCGGCGCCTCGGCGACGAGCTCGCGCTGCACCTCGGGCGTCAGCATCAGGTTGCCGAAGCCGTCCTTCACGTGCGCGAGCGTCGCGAAGATGCGGCCGCCGACACGAAAGTCCACGGCGCCCATGTGCGAGCCCTGTTCGACGCCCTCGAGGGCCAGGGCGAGGCGCGTGAAGTCCTTCCCCGTCATCGGCGTCCCGTCAACAGCCACGGCAGCAGCGCGAACAGCACGACGCTGGCGTAGTACGCCGGGCCCGACACCGGGTCCTTGTCGGTGAGCACCTGCCACGGACCGACGCCCCGCAGCGCGACGCCGAGCGCGACCTCCGTCGCCAGCAGGCCCGCGCCGGCCAGCAGGCCGATGCGCAGGGCGCGGCCAGGCCCGGTCACCGCGAAGCGCCTGACCATCCAGCGTGCGGCCAGCCACGACGCGGCGACCATCAGCGGCAACTCGAGCAGCTCGGCGGCGCGCACGCCGACGGCCGGCACCACGAGCAGCACGCGGACGGTGCCGAGCACGAAGCCCGTACCGAACACGAAGGCGACGTAGGCGAGCCCGGGCGCGAGCACGACCGGCCTACTCTCCGGCGAAGTACCGTCGCTTGATGTCGTGCTCCGAGCCGGGCGTGAAGTGCGGCGTCACCCACGTCCGCCAGTCGTCGGCGAGGTCCTGCGGCTTCCAGGTGGCGAGCGCGTCGCGGCCGCGTGCCTCGATGTGGCGCGCCACCGACTCGCGGAACCGGTGGTGCGCGAAGACGCGCATGAACTCCCCGAAGTGGATGTCGGCCACCCGCCGGTCGCCGCGGATGACGAGCATGTTCTCGTCGTTCGTGTGCACGCTGGCCTCGCTCCAGTTGGCCGAACCGGTCATCGTCACGGGCGCCGGCCCGAGCGGATCGAGCAGCATGAACTTCGTGTGCACCCAGTCCACGTTGACGCCGATCGGGCTGGCCTCCTTGCGCCAGCCGTCGATCCAGTCGACGAAGATGCGTTCGCCGAGCGCCATGCCGATGTTGGGGAACCGGCGGATGCGCTGGATGTCGGCGACGGCGGCCGCCCGCGACGCCGTGGTGCCCCCGTTGACGTACTTGTCGAGCAGCGCGAAGCGCAGCACGCCGTCGTTGCGTCCGTAGACCTCCCGGAACTCCGCCCCGATGCCGAACGGAAACGTCATGAAGAGGGGCATGCCCGCCGTGCCGGCGAGCGCGACCCACCAGTCGAACACGGGCCGCCCCTTATGGGGCGAGAACACCGGGGTGATTGGATCCGACTCGGTGGCCGGCGGGAGCGGGTTGGCGACCTCGGCCCAGTCCTTCAGCGCGTCGGGCCCCGGGTCCGCCTGAAGTTGGGACCAGTAGGCGAGGAACCGCGCGGCGATCTCGCGGTCGCGCACGACGTGGCCGACGTTCAGCTGCCCGTGGAGCGCGTTTCGGCTCAGGTTCGTCGAGCCAGTCCACACCGCGACCGGCCGGCCGGCGCGGCTCAGCACGATGAACTTGTTGTGCATCAGCTTCGCCTGCCCGCGGCCGTCGCAGAGGGCCCGCACGCCCGCCTCGGCGATGGCCAGATCGTTGGCCCGGCCCGTGTCGTCGTCCTTGGCGTGATAGACGATCCGGACGTCCGCGCCCGCCTGCGACGCGGCCGCGAACGCCGCGAGCACGGGGGGCCATTTCAGCTCGTAGAACGCCGCACGGAGGCTCCATGAGCCGTCCTTCGCCTGCGCGATGAACGCGAGCATCGCGGGCAGCAGGTCGCGCGCCAGCCACTCGTAGGCGGGGGCACCGGCCGCGTCGAGCGACAGCCCCGGAAAGCGGCGCGCGAAGGCCTGCGACGCGATTGCGCCACGGTTGAAGTGGACGTCGTGACGGCCGGCCGAGAGCGGCTCGGTACCGATGGGGACGGTGGTGGCCGGCCCCTCGGTGAGCGCGCCCGGGCGCCCGTACATCGGGATCACGCGGTAGCGGTAGCGATACCCGGGCTTGGCCGAGTAATCGGCCCACTGGAACGCCTGGAACGGATGGTCGCGGCTGCTCGCGTCCTCGAGCCCGGTGGACGGGCGGACGGCCGCGAACGTCTTGTTGCCGCGCAGCCACGTCGTCTCCTGCTCGACCAGGTCCGTGCGCTGGATGGCGAACCCCATCAAGCCGCGGGTGTCGGCCTTCTTCATGCTGAAGGCGAGGAACACGACGTAGGTACCGCTCACCGCCCGGACGACCACGTGCCCCGAGACCTTCTTCCGCATCCCCGCCTCCCTGCCCCGCGCCGTCAGCGCGGCCGTCCGTGGCGTCCGCGCGCGGGCAACCGCCCCTTCACCGCGGTGTGCCGCATGGCCCCCGCCAGCCCGGTCGTCGGCCTGACCGTCGCCGCGGCCAAGTACGAGGGCGCGGCGCCTGGCCCGACCGGAGCCCACGGATGCCCGGGCCCGACTCCTGAGGAGTGGCTGCGGGCGGCCCCTGAGCCGCCCGCCGGATGGCTAGTTCTGCGGCGGCGCCGCCGCACCACTCAGGATTTCGAGCAGTTCGACGTCGAACACGAGCGCCGCGCCGCCCGGGATCGTGGGACGGCCCTGGTCACCGTAGGCCAGGTCCGACGGACACACCAAGTGGGCCTTGCCGCCGACCTTCATGCGCTGCACGCCTTCGGTCCAGCACGGGATCACTCCCGACAACGGGAAGGCCGCCGGCTCGTTGCGGTCGTAGGAGCTGTCGAACACCGTGCCGTTGGTCAACGTGCCCCGGTAGTGCACGCGCACGGTGTCGCTGGCCTTCGGCGACACGCCCGTGCCGGCGCTGACGTCGCGGTAGACGAGGCCCGAGTCGGTCTTGACCGCGCCCGGCTCGGCCGCGGCCTTCGTCAGATACGCGGCCGACGCCACCTTTTCGCGCATGGCGATTCTTGAACGCCTCGCATCGGCCAACGGCTCGATCTGCGGCCCCCACTCGTTCAGGTCCACGGCGGGCTTTCCGGCCGACGCGTCCGACAGCGCCCGCTTGATGATCTCGAGTTCGGCGGCCGACAGGTCGAACTGGCCGAGGGACCGCTGCATCAGCAGGCCGATGGCGTAGACGATCTTCTCCTCGTCGGTCTGCGGCACGCCCGTCGCGGCGGCCGGAGCGGCGGGCCGGCGCGCGGCCGGCCGTTGGGCGGCGGGCGCGGGCGTCGCCGGCTTCGCCCCAGGAGCGGCGGGCCTGGCGGCCGGCGCCTTCGGCGCCGGGGCCTGTGCGAACGCGGGCACCGGGAGCGCCAGCACCGCGAGCGCCAGCGAGCACAACGAGCGAATCATGCGACCACCTCGTCCTATCCGCGCCGGATGTTCGACGCCTTGAAGAAGATCTGAATGCGATAGACGACCTTCTGCCGGCACCTGATCTCGCCGGTCCGCAGGTCGAAGCGCTCGGGCACTTCCTGGATCTGCTTGTCGACCACGGCGTGATAGCCGCGTTCCGAGAACAGATCGATCAGCATCGGGATGGCCAGCGGCTCGTTGAAGATCGGGTCTTCCGAGTTGACCATCGCGCGGCCCGACAGCGCGTGCCGGGTGATGATCGGCATGAACTTCGTGCCGACCAGGTCGACCATCTGCGCGAGGAGCTCGGTGTGCTCGAGCTCGTAGCTGTCGAGCCGCTTCACCAGCTCCTGCCGGCCGTGCACGACCAGCTCCTCGGCGAGCGGCAGTTCGCGCAGGCGCTGGAAGGTGCGCGGGTCCAGCTCGAGCGAGCTCTGGTACTCGAGCTCCTTGAGGATGTTGTCCTGCACTTCGGCAATCGGTCCCTCGGCATTGACGAAGTGGTAGTGGTAGAGCTGCTTGAGCGACGTGAGAGCCGCCCACGTCTGCTCCTTGAACACCTGGTAGCGCCTCCGCACCAGGTCCTCGGAGAGGTCCGTCGCGCGCAGCTCGATCGGCGTGCCGACGCCCGTCTCGGCCACCTTGCGGTTGTGCTCGGCGATTTCACGGCCACGGTGCAGCTGGCGCGCGACGCTCGTGCCCTCGCTGACGAAGAGCACCATCGCGTGGATCGTCGGGCGGCGGAAGTGCATCGCCAGCGGCGTGTCGGCGTAATGCTTGTGGAGCTGATTGATCTTGTCCACGAGCAGCTTCAGGCATTCGACCTGCACCGGCGTCCGCGGAAACCCGTCGAGCACGACACCGTCCCGATAGGTGGGCTCGAGCAGCTTCCGCAACAGGGCAGCCACCGCCTCCTTGTCGCCGACCATGCCGCCCTGCGCCTTGATGCGCTCCATCTCCGGCGCGGTGAGCAGTTCGCTCATCACGATCGGCGGACAGGTCAGGCCCCGTGCCTGCATGATGAACTGAGTGTGCGTGCCCTTGCCGGCCCCGGGCGCCCCCCCGAGCAGGATGATCTCCTTCGGGAACCGGAGGTTCTCCTGGCCGACCTCCTCCACCAGGGCGTCCCAGATGGGCGAGAAGATGACACGGACGTCTTTGACTTCGAGGTCGACCATCCTCGACTGGGAGGGGTCCTTCGCAGGTGCGGACATGGGCTCCACTCGCAAGGGCGCGCGCGGCGGCCCGGCACCGCGCCGTGACCGCGAATCGAACATCCAAGAGTATCGGACGTTCGTCCGGCCACAAAGCCCCTTCAGGGGGGCGTCCCGGTAATTTTCCGCGCGGCCCTGCGCGACGATGCGACATGCCGGACACGCACGCGCTGGCCGTGTCCGTGGGCGCCGGCCTGCGGTTCAACGTCACCCCGGGGCCCGACGTGCTCCACATCGTGGGGCGCCGTGTCAGCCAGGGGCGCCTGGCGGGCGTCGTGTCGGCCCGCGGCACCGCGGCCGGCGACGAAGTCCGCTATGCAAGCGCCGCATATCTGGCCTGGATCGGCGTGACGGCCCTACGGTCGCGGGCAGCCGCGTTCGACACGCGCACGCCCGCCGCCTCGCCGCGCTGGCGCATCCTCGCCCAGAGCGCCTTCACCAACCTGCTGAATCCCTGCGCCTGACACTCGGGCCGCGGCACCAGCCGGCGTGGAGCCCTCGACCAGATTGGGCAGGTTGTGTCCGGAACCGCACTTCCACCACACTAGGGGCCTGGCGGAGACGCGCGAGCGAGCGCTTCGCAGGAGGACTCATAGATGACGCAGAGAACATGGGCCTTGAGGGCAGCGGGCGTGGCTGCGCTGCTCGTGGCGCTGTCGCCAACCGCGAAGGCCCAGTGGCCGAAGTACCCGACGCCGGGTGTCCCGCGGCTGGCCAACGGCAACGTCAACCTCGAGGCGCCGGCACCGCGCACCGCGGACGGCAAGGTCGACTTTTCCGGCATCTGGAACCGCGTCGGCTTTGGCGGCGGCGGGCGCGGCCGCGGCGGCGCGCCGGCCCCGACGACCACGCCGGACGGCATCCCGCTGTCGACCTTCGGTGAAGTGGCGGGACGCGGCTTCGCGCTGCCGCTGCAGCCGTGGGCCGCGGAGCTCAAGAAGAAGCGGATGGCCGACAACAGCAAGGACAACCCCGACGTGTGGTGCCTGCCGATCGGCCTGATGCAGTACCACAACCACCCGCAGCCCAGGCAGATCGTCCAGACGAAGAACCTGATGCTCATCACCTACGAGAGCAACTACGGCCTTCGCTACATCTACATGGACGGGAGGCCGGCCCCGACCAACGACCCGACGCCGTGGTGGTTCGGGTACTCGCGCGGCTGGTGGGAGGGCGACACGCTGGTCGTCGAGACGACGAACTTCCGGGGCGACGAGAAGGCAGGCTGGCTCGACGTGAACGGCAGCCCGTACACCGACGCCCTCAAGATGACCGAGCGGTTCCGCCGCCCGAACTTCGGTACCCTCGAGATCGACATCACGATCGACGACGCAAAGGCGTACACCAAGCCGTTCACGGTGCGCGTCAACCAGCGGATCCTGGTCGACGAGGAGATGATCGAGTTCATCTGCAACGAGAACGAGCGCTCGACCGACCACATCAAGCGCGGCGAGTAGCGCCCCGTTCCTCGCGCTTCGGCCCGCCGCGTGCGGGCCGGGGCCCCTCCACCATCGCCATCGGCCTCCCGATACGGTCCGGCCCTGACCGGCCGCGCGCTCAGGCGTCGTCGCGCTCGAGCCGGCGCCCCAGGCTGATCAGGTCGTCCTGGGCATAGCCGAGCGCGGTGTAGAACGCGACGGCGTCGCCGTTGCCGCGCCGCACCTGCAGGTTCACCTTCGGGCAGCCGATCGCGCGCACCCGCGACTCCACCTCGGCCATCAGCTGTCGCCCGTATCCACGGCGGCGCCGGTCCGGCGACACGGCCAGGTAGTTCAGCCAGCCGCGATGTCCCTCGACGCCGGCCATCACGGCGCAACCGGGGGCACCGAGCTGTTGTAGACCTCGCGCGCGAACCGCCACTGCCCGTCCGGCGTCCGCGTCCAGACCTGCATGTAGCTCCCGCGGTCCGTGAGGGGCTCGCCACCCTGGCGCGGCACGAGGTGCCACTCGTAGGAGCCGCGCTCGACCGCGAAGCCGTCACCCACGAGCACCTCCTTGTCGGACAGCGTCAGCGACGACGTGCGGAACAGCTGCATGAAGGCGTCGGTCCACGCTCGAACCTGCGCCCTGCCATGCAGGGGCGCCTCACCGGGCGGCGCCATCACGACGTCGTCGGCGACGAACGACATGAACGCCGCGAGGTCGTTCGCCCGCAGCGATTCGTGAAACGCTGCAGTGGCGGCCTCGACGGCGGCCCGCTCGGATGCCGTGCGCGTCTCCGGCGCCGGCTGCGGCCGGGCACATCCGGCCATCGTGACCGTTGTCAGCGCGGCCACTGCCCACGTGCGAGTCATATCCGCCCTCCTCCCCCTGATGCCCAGCATACGACGCCGCCCTCCGGGCAGCGGACGTCACGCCGCGCCCGGGCGACGCGCGGCCGAGTGTCCATCTCCAGCGCCGCCGACGCATCCTCCGCAGGCACTCATGCGCCGGGACGCCGCAAGCGAACAGCGCCTGGTGCGCCACTCGCGACCGCGGAACGCGCGTCCCGTCGCCCCTTCCTGTCGGGCCGCCGCCGATGGCGCCTCCGATCTACGTGCCGCAGAACGTCTGTGTGACGCGCTCGGACGGCTCGGGCGCGTCTTCGAGGTCTGCGCATTCTGCGCGGTCCTCGTAGGGCAACGCCAGCGCGTCCACCAGCCGGTGGAACGGCGCGAAGTCGCCGGCGTACGCGCTGGCAATCGCCTGCTCCACGCGGTGGTTGCGCGGGATGAGGACCGGATTCGACGCCCGCATCGACGCGAGGTGTTCCGGGGTGTATGACGCGCGCCACGCCGCGAGCCACTGCCCGAAGGCCGCCTGATCCGGCACCAGCGCGGCCAGCGCCTCGACGCCGGCCCCCGCCGCCACGCGCGTCAGGGTGCGGAAGAAGAGCGTGAAGTCCACCTGGTGGGCATCGAGCAGCGTCAGGCACGCCTGAATCAGCTCGGGCGGCGTGTCCACGGGCACGCCGAGCTTGGCGCGGAAACGGGAGAGATACTGCTGGCCGAATCGGTCCGAGTAGCGGGCCAGCACGGACTCGGCCACGCCGAGCGCCTCGTCCTTGCCAGGGGCCAGCAGCGGCAGCAGGGCTTCGGCGAACCGCGTGAGGTTCCACAGTGCGATGTCGGGCTGGTTGCCCCACGCGTAGCGCCCGCCGGCATCGATCGAGCTGAACACCTGCTGCCAGCGAAAGCCGTCCATGAACGCGCACGGGCCGTAGTCGATCGTCTCGCCGGACACGGCCGTGTTGTCGGTGTTCATCACGCCGTGAACGAAACCGAGCGACATCCAGTGCGCGACCAGGTCGGCCTGCGCGGTCACGACCGCGTCGAGCAGCGCCGCGTACGGGTTCGCCGCGTCGGCCGCGTGCGGGTAGTGACGGGCGATCACGTGGTCCGCCAGCTGGCGGAGCGCGTCGACGTCGTTGCGCGCGCGGAAGTACTGGAACGTGCCGACGCGGACGTGGCTGGCCGCCACGCGCGTGAACACTCCACCGCGCAGCGCCCCCTCCTGGCGCAGGATACGCTCGCCCGTGGCCACCGCCGCGAGGGCGCGGGTGGTCGGTACGCCCAGCGCGGCCATCGCCTCGCTGACGATGTACTCGCGCAGCACGGGACCGAGCGCCGCCCTCCCGTCGCCGCCGCGCGAGAACGGGGTGCGGCCGGAGCCCTTGAGCTGGATGTCGCGCCGCACGCCGTCGACGTCCACGACCTCACCCAGCAGCAGGGCGCGACCGTCGCCCAGCCGGGGCACGAAGCTGCCGAACTGGTGGCCGGCATAGGCCTGCGCCAGCGGCTCCGCCCCGTCGGGCACGGTGTTGCCCGCGAGGGCCGCGATGCCGTCGGGCGACTGCAGCCAGTCCGCGTCGATGCCCAGACGCGCCGCCAGATCCGCGTTGACGCGAACCAGTTGCGGGTCGGGCACGGGCGCGGGCGCCTGGCGGGCGTGGAAACGGTCCGGCAGCCTGGCGTAGGTGTTGTCGAACGGGATGGACATCACCCCATCTAATCCCGGCGACCCCGCCCTGTCCAGTGGCCCGCGGTGAGGAGGTCGTGTCGGGCGCAATCCGTACCCGGCGCGCCGCCGGTGGGGAGTATGCTGTCGGCTGCACGAAGGAGGCCCGATGCCCGCCGATGCGATCCCGACCGCAGCAGCCGACGTCCTGACCCGAACGACCGCGCTGGTCCCCCTGCTGCGCACGAACGCGGAGGTTACCGAACGGGCCCGACGCGTGCTGGACGAACACACCGAGGCGCTGGCCGAGGCGGGCGTGTTCCGGATGACGGCCCCGCGCCGCCACGGCGGCGCCGAGGCGGACTTCCAGACCCAGTGCGACGTGCTCGCGGAGATCGCGCGGGCCTGCCCGTCCACGTCGTGGGTGGCCACCATCTACAGCGCGATGTCGTGGCTGGTCGGCACCTTCCCCGACGAGGCGCAGGACGAGATCCTCGGCGACGGCGACCCGCGGATCAGCGGCGTCTTCTCGCCGACTGGCACGCTGCGGCGCGTCGACGGCGGCGTGCGCGTGAAGGGCCGATGGCCGTTCAACACCGGCGGCCACGGTTCCCGGTGGACCGTGCTCAACGCGATCATGCCGTCCGACGACGGCGGCGGCGTCCCGACGTGCGTGATCGTGCGCAGCCAGGAGCTGACGCGCCTCGACGACTGGTACGCCAGCGGCATGGCTGGCACGGGCAGCAACACCGTCGTGGCCGACGACATCTTCGTGCCGGCGCACCGGGTGCAGGCGCTGCCGGACATGCTCGAGGCGCGCTACCCGGCACGGCACAACGCCGGCAATCCGTACCACGGGTACCCGCTCGCGGCCGTGCTCGTGGTCAACGCAGGCGGCACACCCGTCGGCATCGTGCGTGGGGCGCTGGAGGCGTTCGGCGAGAAGCTGCACGGCCGGCCGATCAGCTACACCACCTACACGAACAAGGCCGAGGCGCCGATCACGCACCTGCAGATCGCGGAGGCCACGCTGCTGCTCGACTCGGCCGATGCGCACGTGCGCCTGGCCACGGGCATCCTGGATCGTCACGAGGACACGCGCTCGACGCAGTCTCGCGTGAAGGCGCGGGCCCACGTCAGCTACGCGACGGGCCTGGCGCGTCAGGCGGTGGACCTGCTCTTCTACGCCAGCGGGGCGTCGTCGATCCAGTCGCAGGTCCCGATCCAGCGGCTGCAGCGCGACATGCAGGCGCTGGCCAACCACGCGGTCATGCACGCGCCGACCGGGATGGAGCTGTACGGGCGGGTGCTGTGCGGGCTCCCGCCGAACACGCCGCTCTACTGAACGGAACGGCTCAACGGCCGGTGAGTTGCCCCTCGGCCGCGCCGGCAAGGACCGCCCGGGCGCCCGCGAGCTGCGCGTCCACCACTCCCGCCCGCAGGCGCGCGAAGCGCTTCGCGTCGGCGATGGCGGCCTCGAACTGCTGGTTCGTGTAGGGCTTGAACGGGTCCGACCAGGCCGACTTCCGGATGAGGCGTGCGGCGGCCTCGACGAGCCCTTCGAGCCAGCCGAGGCCCTGATCCCCTGGCCCGAGCAGCGGGGACTCGTTGACGCCCACCGCGCTGCTGAACGCCATGGCGCGCCGCAGCGTCCCGACGTACTCGGCCCGGAGCCGCGGGTTGGCCAGCGCACGCGCCGTCAGCAGGTTCTGCCCGGTGCCCTCGAACACGCCGTAGTCGAGCGCGTGAAACGTGTTGTCCTTGTCCCACGGAACGACGAAGGCCGGCCCGTTGAGCGGACGGTAGAGGTAGATGTTGTTGAGACCCGCGTACCCGACGACGCCGTCCCAGTCCGCCATGAAGTTGTCGGCGGCCGCCAGGCGCAGCACCTGCGACACGTCGATGGCGCCGCCGAGCGCCGACGGTACGTCTTCGGGGCGGGTCTGCTCGAGGGTGCGGCTCAGCGCCTCGAAGGGACCCCACAACGCACCGGCCGGCTCGCTGTCCCTGGTCTTCGGCTCCCACAGTTCCGCATAGCGCTCGAGGTCGGGGCCGAGGTACTGGAAGTAATAGGGATACAGCCACGCGTACTCGTAGAGATAGCCCGCGTGTTCGCCGTTGACGCGGTCCAGGAACTCCTCGTCCACGTCTTCGATGGCCTCGTACAGCCCTGCGTAGGCGTCGTTCACGAAGAGACGGACGAACACCGTCCTCGGCACCGGCAGGCCCAGCCGGCGCTCGAGTTCGAAGGTGACGTACTCGTGGACCATCGACGCGTCCTGCAGCAGATTGCGCAGGATGATCGACCGCAGCCCGAGGAAGCGCTGCCCCTTCACGTAGCGGCTGATGTCGATCTTCAGCGCCGGCTTGGTGCCGCTGCGGCTGCCGGTGCCGCGGGAACGGACGCCGGCGTTCCTGACCACGGCCTCCTGGCCGCCCAGCACCACGCGCACGTCGCAGGTGTAGTACGTGTTCTCGAGGTAGTGCTCGCGCAACGCGGCCCAGTCGCGCTCGCTCATCGTGAGGCGGATGTCGCGGATCGTGAACGGGGCGAAGAGGTCGTCGGCGGTCTGGGCTCCAGCCGGGCCAGCCGCCGCACCGGCCACGCACGCCACCGCCAGACACAGTCTCAGCCCCCACGTGCGCAGGCGCGCGAACCGGCGCCCCGCGTCCGTCATCGTCTCTCTCATAGCCCCACCCGAATTCCTGCCGTCACCAGCACGCCACCGACGGTCTGCCGCCCCGTGGCGCCTCCGCCGCCGTCGGCCGAGTCCTGCAGGGGATTCGGCAGGCGCAGCCGGGCGTGGACGTAGCGCCCGGACACGGCGACGCCGAGACGGCGAGTCAGGCGCGCGTCGAACTCGGCGCCCGCGTGATAGCCCCAGTCCGAGGCGCGCTGTGCCTGCAGCGTGACGCCGGCGAGCTGGATCGAGTACGGGAGCGTGGGCGTCAACAACAGGCTCTCCTGCACCTCCACGCCAGACACGACGTCCTGCCTGGTGCGCAGCCACGACGGACCGGCAAAGGCCAGCACCGCGTGACGCCCGAGTCGAAGCCCCGCCACGGCTTCCGCGTGGAGGCCGAGATCCCTGTGCGCGGACCTCGGCGCGCCGAGGCTGGCCGAGGCCGGCCGGTCGAACAGAATGGGATGGGGCCACTCCGCGTTCACGGCCACCGCAGACCGACCCTGCACACGCGTCAGCGCGACGCCCGTGCCGATGGCCAGGCGCCCGCCAAGTCGCCACAGCCGCCGCGCGCTCAGGTCGAACCCGATGTCGGCGTTGCGCGTGAACACGGCGGAGGCGGTGGCCTGCTCCTGCCTGAAGGCCCACTCGGCCGTCTGCGTCCACTCGGCGGGCGTCCAGCGGACGGCCCCGGCGCCGAGGCCCAGCCGCGTTTGGGCTGTGACCGGTGCGGGCCAGCAGGCCGCCACGACGATCAGCACGACGGGCCAGAAGCGGAACATGGTGGCGATACCTAGCAGCAGCCGTGCCAGTCGAGACGCACGCTTCCCCGGAGGACTCGAGCCTTCCTGGACATTCCCTTGCGGGCAGGGCGTGCGCAGCAGGGGAAAAATTCCCCCTGCCGCGGTCACCGCCCGGAGCGAGTAGCCGTGACGTTCACCGTCTTCGAGACGCCCGGCGGGTGAACCCTCGCCAGGCTGAACCGGATGCCGTCCGGTGTGACCCTGCCCCCGAACAGACGTCGATCGTCCGCGCGAAACACGAACTCGAACTGGCAGGCGGCGGCCAGCGCGAACGCCCGTATTCGCATGTGGTGTCAGACGCCTTCCGGCAGCTTCGAGCGCATCCTCCGGCGACGGTCGTACTTGCGCCCGTCGACCACGAACGTGCCGTCGCCGACGGCGTGAATCGTCCGCTTCTCCCGGCGGGTCCCGTCGACCCACGCGGCCAGCCCTTCGAGGACGACGATGTCGTGGCGCCTGACGATGTCGACCACCCGGCACTCGATGTTCGCCAGGCACTCCTCGATGAGCGGCGCCCGCACGTGGCTGCCCTGGACCGGCGTGAGGCCGAAGTGCTCGAACTTGTCGGTGTCGGCGCCGGAACAGGTACCGATGCCGACGACCGTATCGAGCAGATCCACCGTCGGCACGGCGATCACGCACTCACGGGACTTGCGCAGTGCCGCGTACGAGAAGTTCCAGGCCCCGGTGCACATCCCGAACAGCGGCGTGAAGCCCATCACCATCGTCCACGAGATGGTCATGATGTTGGACTTCTTCCCGTCGTGCGTCGTCACGAGGACGACGGGGCCAGGCTCGATCAGCGTGAACGCCCGGCTGAGGGGCATCGGCCTCATGCTCATGACAGACCCTCGACTCACCCCAGTGTACGGCCGCGGGGCCACGGACGGCCGTGGCTCCGTACGCACGACGAGCGGGCCGGAGCCCGCTCGTCTGTCGTCTTCCGTCCTACGGGTCGCCCTCGGCGCCCGCGATCGTTCAGCCCGTCACCATCCGCAGCAGCCGGCTGATCGGGTCGTAGAAGCGATCCACCACGCGCTCCTTGAGGGGGATGATCGCGTTGTCGGTGATGTGGATGTGCTCGGGGCACACCTTCGTGCAGCACTTGCCGATGTTGCAGTAGCCGATGTTGTGCTTGTCCTTGAGGTCCGGCACACGGTCTTCCGTGTCGAGCGGATTCATCTCGAGGTTCGCGGTGTACACCAGGAAGCGCGGCCCGATGAACTCGTCGTGCTTGTGGTGGTCGCGCAGCACGTGGCAGACGTCCTGGCACAGGAAGCACTCGATGCACTTCCGGAACTCCTGCACGCGGTCCACGTCGGTCTGCGGCATCCGGTAGGTGCCGTCGGCCTCGCGCGGGCGCGGCTTGAACTTCGCAATGGTCTTCTTGACGCGGAAGTTCCAGGAAACGTCGGTCACCAGGTCCTTGATGGGCGGAAACGCGCGCATCGGCTCCACGGTGACCGGCTCGTGCAGGTTCACCTGGCTCAGGCGCGTCATGCACATCAGGCGCGGCTTGCCGTTGATCTCCGCCGAGCACGAGCCACACTTGCCGGCCTTGCAGTTCCAGCGGACCGCCAGATCCGGCGCCTGTTCGGCCTGGATCTTGTGCACCACGTCCAGGACGACCATCCCTTCCGTGATCTCGGTGTGGAACGTCTGGAACGTCCCGTCACCGTCCGGATGGGTGCGCCACAGCTTGAAGGTTGCGTGGGAAGGCATTACGACTTCTGCTCCTCGATGACGGCCTTCAGATGGTCGGGCATCTCGGTGATGGGCAGGCGCGTCAGCTGCACGCGGCCGTCGCCGCCGCGCTTCACCATCATGTTGACGGCCCCGAACTCGGTCGACTTCTCCGGGTAGTCCTCGCGGAAGTGGCCGCCGCGGCTCTCCCTGCGCTCGATGGCCGAGCGCGCGATGCACTCCGACACGTCGAGGAGATTCCGCAGGTCGAGGGCCGTGTGCCAGCCCGCGTGATACTCACGGTGGCCGATCACGCCCACGTTGGCGGCACGCTCGCGCAGCTCGTCGATGCGCGTGAGCGCCGCCTGCATCTCGCTTTCCTGGCGCACGATGCCGACGAGGGCCTGCATCGAGTCCTGGAGGTCCGCCTGCACCTTGTACGGGTTCTCACCCGCGTCCCCGCGCTCGAACGGCCTGAGCGAGTCGGCGATGCCGGCGCTGATCTTGGCCTCGCTCACCGGGGCCTGCGGGTGCTCCTTGGCCCACTGCGAGGCGTATTCCCCGGCGAGCTTGCCGAACACGATCAGGTCCGACAGGGAGTTTCCGCCGAGGCGGTTGGCGCCGTGCAGGCCCGATGCGCACTCGCCGGCCGCGAAGAGGCCCGGAATCGTCGACATCTGGGTGTCGGCGTCCACGCGGATGCCGCCCATGACGTAGTGCGTCGTCGGGCCGACTTCCATCGGCTCCTTCGTGATGTCGAGGTCCGCCAGTTCCTTGAACTGGTGGTACATGCTCGGCAGCTTGCGCTTGATGTGGTCCTCGGAGTCCTTGATCTTCTCCTTGATCCACGCGATGTCGAGGTAGACGCCGCCGTGCGGTGATCCGCGGCCCGCCTTCACCTCGCGGTTGATGCACCGCGCCACGTGGTCACGCGTCAGGAGCTCCGGCGGACGCCGTGCGCTCTTGTCGAGCTGCGTGTACCGCCAACCCTCTTCCGGATCGGACGCCGTCTGCGGCTTGTAGTTGTCCGGGATGTCGTCGAACATGAAGCGGCGGCCTTCGCTGTTCTTCAGGATGCCGCCCTCCCCGCGCACGCCTTCGGTGACGAGGATGCCGCGCACGCTGGGCGGCCACACCATGCCGGTCGGGTGGAACTGCACGAACTCCATGTCCGAGAGTTCGGCGCCGGCGCGATACGCCAGCGCGTGCCCGTCGCCGGTGCCCTCCCAGCTGTTGCTGGTGATGCGATACGCGCGACCCACGCCGCCCGTGGCCAGCACCACCGCCTTCGCCGTGAACACGTGGAAGCGGCCGCGCTCGCGGTCGTAGGCCAGCACGCCGGCCGCGCGCCCGTCCTCGATGAAGAGGTCGATGACGGTGTGCTCCATGTGGACCGTCATGCCGCAGTGGATGGCGTGATCCTGCAGGGTCCGGATCAGCTCGAGGCCCGTGCGGTCGCCGACGTGCGCCAGGCGCGGGTAGCGGTGGCCGCCGAAGTTGCGCTGGTTGATGCGGCCGTCTGGCGTGCGGTCGAACACCGCTCCCCACTCCTCGAGTTCGCGGACGCGGTCCGGCGACTCCTTGGCGTGGATTTCGGCCATGCGCCAGCTGTTCACGTACTGGCCGCCGCGCATCGTGTCGGCGAAGTGCACGCGCCAGCTGTCGCGGTCGTCGTTGTGCGCGAGCGCGGTGGCCATGCCGCCCTCTGCCATCACCGTGTGCGCCTTGCCGAGCAGCGACTTGCAGATGACGCCAACCGAGACGCCGGCCGTGGCCGCCTCGATGGCCGCGCGCAACCCGGCGCCGCCGGCGCCGACGATGAGCACGTCGTAGGAGTAGCTCGCGTAGCCTGCCATTAGAAGATCCTCACGTCGGACCACACGCCCATCGAGCACAGACGGACGTAGACGTCGCAGAACGCCACCGAGAACAGGCTGCAGTAGGCGAAGAGCTGGTGCCGGGCGTTGAGCGCGCTCGAGCAGTTGTAGCAGGCCTGGCTCACGGTGGTCTTCGAGATGCTGTCGATGCGGCCTCCGGTGAGGTGACGAATCGAGTGGCAGCCCAGCGTGTAGCTGCTGAGCAGGCAGACGTTCACGGCCAGGATCAGCGTGCCGAGGCCGATGCCGAACTCCTTCTGCCCGGTGGCCGGGTTCTCGAACCACATGGCCAGCCACACGTCGTAGGCCAGCAGGAACAGGAAGATCACGGCGACGTAGGCGAAGTAGCGGTGCACGTTCTGCAGCACCAGCGGGAACCAGCGTTCGCCGCGGTAGCGCGTCCCACGCGGCTCACCCACGGCGCACGCCACCGGGTCGGACCAGAACGCCTTGTAGTAGGCGCCTCGGTAGTAGTAGCAGGTGAAGCGGAAGAGGCCCGGGAACGGGAGGATGATCAACGCCGGCGAGAACGGCAGCAGCGCGGGCCACCACGCGGGCTGCGGCCCGAACCAGGAATGCTCGCTCTCGCCGAAGATCACCGGCGAGTAGAACGGCGACAGGTACGGCCCGTAGGTGTAATGCGCGTTCTGGAACGCGGCCCACGTGGCGTACACCACGAAGCCGCCCAGGATCAGGAACACGACGAGCGGCTCAACCCACCATGCGTCGCGCCGGTACGTCTGACCGTACCCACGCGGCACCCACTTCACCGGAACTGCGTCCATCCACTGCCTCCGACTCGAAGGATTTCGAGTTGCCGAACCTGCATACGTTAGTCGGCCCGCGGCCGGTCTTGCAAGGCCGACCCGATTGGTCCGCGACCGCTCGTCCGCCCCTCGCCGCGATATGACCCGATCAGGGTAGACCCGCGATGGCCGCCTGGGCGCACTCCCCCACCGTGCCCAGGTACCGCTGCACGGCGTCGTTGCCGATCACGTAGGGGTGCGGCTGCCCTGGCCGGCGCGCCGCCACGGCCGGCAGCTTCGTCTTGCTGCCGTCGTAGACCGTGTGGTTCGACAGCATCACGTCGGCCTTCTCGCGCGCCACGATGCCCTTGAACCGCTCCGCCGAATTCGCATACGCGACCAGGCGCGGCTTGATGGGGCCGAAGTTGAACAGCGTCCCGCCCCAGGCCGCCGCCAGGTGACGCTGGTTGCCATCGCGCAGCGGAATCAGGGTCGAAATCGTCCCCTCGGTGTGTCCCGGCGTGAGGTACAGCGTCAGCGTCGTGTCGCCGAGCGTCAGCTTGTAGCCATCGGTGGCCACGATGTCGCGCTTCGGCTTCCACGTGGGGTTCTGCTGGTCGAGCAGGTCGTAGTCGGCAGCCGACATGATCAGGCGCGCACCGAAGCGGTCCTGCAGCAGCTTCGCCCCGCCGGCGTGGTCGAGGTGCCCGTGGCTGATGATCACGTACTTGATCTGGGCCGGGTCCAGCCCCAGCTTCTTCAGCCCCTCCACCACTTCGTCCTCGACCGAGTAGTCGAAGATGGCATCGAGCACGATGATGCCCTGCGACGTGGTGATGGCCCAGGCCGAGAACTCCTTCTCCCCGACGTAGTACAGGTTGTCGAACACCTTCTGCGGCTCGACGTGCCACGTCTCGCGCGCCGGTGGCGGCGGCGGGCCGCCGGCGCGACCGCGCCCGGCGCCGCCGGGCCCGCCCTGGCGCGGGGGCGCCGAGGCCTGCCGGATGACCTGACGGGCCGTGTTGCAGACGGCCTCGAATACGCCGGGATGGAACTGGCCCGCCGCCTCCCGGGCCGCGGCGATGTGGCGCTCCACCTCCGGCGACAGCGGCGCGTCCTGCCCCGCCGGCGCCTGGGCCGCCAGCGCGAGTCCGCTCATCAGACAGGCGGCGAACGTACCAGCAATCACTTTCTGCACAACACAGCCTCCCTGCTTTCCCGACGGGCAAAAGGAAAGGGCCGCCCACAGGCGGCCCTGACAGCTTCCGCGATCTACGTCCGTTCGAGCATCGAACAGCGAGCCGTCACGTCGGCTACTTCTTCTTCGGCTTGAACACGTGCGTGCTCTGGCCGAAGAACACCTCGGCGCTCTCCATCAGCGTCTCCGAGAGCGTGGGGTGCGGGTGAATGGTCAGCTTCAGGTCCTCGGCCGTCGCGCCCATCTCGATGGCCAGCACGCCCTCGGCGATGAGCTCCCCGGCGCCCGAGCCGGCGATGCCGACGCCGAGCACGCGGCCCGTCTTGGCCTCGAGGATCAGCTTGGTCAGGCCGTCGGGGCGGTCGATCGTGATGGCACGCCCGAGCGCGGCCCACGGGAACTTGGCCACCTCGAAGTCGATGCCCTTCTCCTTCGCCTGCGCCTCGGTGAGCCCGCACCAGGCGATTTCCGGGTCCGTGAAGACGACGGCCGGAATGGCCTGCGGCTCGAAGATGTACTTGTGGCCCGCGATGGCCTCGATGGGGATGCGCGCCTCGTGCGAGGCCTTGTGCGCCAGCATCGGCTCGCCGGCCACGTCGCCGATGGCCCAGATGGAGGGTTCCGCGGTGCGACGCTGCGCGTCGGTCTCGATGAAGCCCTTGGCGTCCACCTTGACGCGCGTGGTCTCGAGGCCCGGAATCTTCGAGTTGGGGCGGCGGCCGATGGCCACGAGCACGCGCTCGAATACCTGCTCCTTCTCCTTGACGTCGCCCTCGAAGGTGACGCGGATGCCGTTCTTCTCCTCTGCGACCTTCACGACCTTCGTGCTGGTCATGATGTTCGAGAAAAGGCCCTTCAGCCGCTTCTCGAGGACGGCCACGAGGTCGCGGTCCGCGCCGGGCAGCAGGTTCGGCGTCATCTCGACGACCGACACCTTGCTGCCGAGCGTCGCGTAGACCGTGCCCAGTTCGAGGCCGATGTAGCCGCCGCCGACCACGAGCAGCGACGTCGGGATGTCGGGCAGTTCCAGGCCGGACGTCGAGTCCATCATGCGCGGGCTGTCGAGGGCGAGCGTCGGCACCTTGGTCGGGTGCGAGCCGGTGGCCAGGACCAGGTGCTCGAACTGCAGATCGGTCCTGCCCTCCGGGCCCTGGACGGTCAGCGAACGCGGGCCGGTGATCGTCGCGCGGCCCTGCAGGAAGCGGACCTTGCGCATCTTGGCCACGCCGCCCACGCCCGCGGTCAGCTTGTCGACGACGCCCTGCTTGAAGCCGCGCAGCTTGTCGAGGTCGATCTTCGGTTCGGCGAACGAGACGCCGAGGCTGGAAGCGTGCCGCGCCTCCTCGATGACCTTGGCGACGTGCAGCAGCGCCTTGGACGGGATGCAGCCCCGGTAGAGGCACACGCCCCCGGGGTTCTTCTCTTCGTCGATCAGCGTGACCTGCATGCCGAGGTCCGCCGCGTAGAAGGCAGCCGCGTAGCCGCCGGGTCCTGCTCCGAGGACCGCAATCTGTGTGGTGTCAGCCATTAGCCAATCAGGGAAAGAAGGAACGGTTGCTCGATCGCGTCGACGACGAACTTCAGGAACCGCATCGCGTCGGCACCGTCGATCAGGCGATGATCATACGAGAGCGACAGGGGCAGCCGCAGCCGCGGCTCGAACGCGTTGTTCTTCCACACGGGCTCGATCGCCCCACGCGACACCCCGAGAATCGCCACCTCGGGCCAGTTGACGATCGGCGTGAACGCCGTGCCGCCGATGCCCCCCAGGTTCGAGATGGACATGCTGCCCCCGCTCATGTCCTCGACGGTCAACTTGCGGTCGCGGGCCTTCTCGGCCAGCTGGTTGAGCTCGACCGCGATCTGCGTGATGTTCTTCCGGTCCGCGTGCCGGATCACCGGCACCAGCAGGCCTCGGTCGGTGTCGACCGCCACGCCGATGTTCACGTACTGCTTGTAGACGATCTCGCCCTTGTCGGGATCGATCGACGCGTTGAACTGCGGGAACGTCTTCACCGCCGTAGCCAGCACGCGCACCAGCATGGCGGTGACGGTGAGGTTGCCGCCCGCCTTCGCCACCTGGTCCTTGTACTGCTTGCGCAGGTCCTCGAGCGCCGTGATGTCGGCCTTGTCGAACTGCGTGACGTGCGGAATGGTGTTCCACGCGTAGCTCAGGTGCTCGGACGTGGTGCGCCGGATGTTCGACCACGGCTCGCGCGTGACCTCGCCGAACTTCGTGAAGTCCGGCATCGGCCGCGACGCGCGGGCCACGGCGCCGGCCGGGACGACGGCCTGGCCGATGCCGCTCAGGATGCGGCGGGCGTGCTCCTTGACGTCGTCGAGCGAAATGCGGCCTCCGGCACCGGTGCCCTGCACCTCGTTGACGTCGACGCCGATTTCGCGGGCGAGCCGGCGGACGGCTGGCGCCGCGGGCGCCGGGGCGCCACTGCGTTCGACGCGCACCGGAGGTGCCAGGACGGGCGTGGGTGCCTCGGCGGCCGGCCGCACCGGCATGGGCAGCACCTTGTGCTCCTGCGGGGCCCGCGCCTCGGCGGGCTCCACGGGCCTGGCCGGCGGAACCGGCACGGGGGCTGGCGCCTCCGCCGGCCTGGCGGCCGGCACGGGCGCGGCGGCCGCGGCCGCCGCGTCGACCGTGAGCACCACCGCGCCGACCGTAATCTTGTCGCCCTTCTTGACCTTGATCTCGGTGACGACGCCGGCCACCGACGAGGGCACCTCGATCGTGGCCTTGTCCGTTTCCAGTTCGAGCACCGGCTGGTCGCGGCGAATCGTGTCGCCCACCGCCACCAGGACCTTCGCGACGTCGCCGCCGGCGACGTTCTCCCCCAGGTTCGGGACTGTGAATTCGGTCACGTCGGCAGGGTCTCCTAGGACACGGCCGGGTTCGGCTTGTCCGGGTTGATGCCCAGGTCGGCAATCGCCTTCCTGACCACCTTGGCGTCGACGACGCCGTCGCGGGCCAGTTCGCTCAACGTGGCCAGCACGACGAAGCGCGCATCGACCTCGAAGAAGTCGCGCAGCGACGCGCGGCCCTCGCTGCGGCCGAAGCCGTCGGTGCCCAGCGCCGTCATGCGGCGCGGCATCCAGCGGTCGATCGAGTCGGGCAGCACCTTCACGTAGTCGGAGGCTGCCACGATCACGCCCTCGGCCTGGCCGAGGCACTGCGTCACGTAGGGCACGCGCGCCGGCTCGCCCGGGTGCAGCAGGTTCCACCGCTCGGCCGCGTGGCCGTCGCGGTAGAGCTCCTGGTAGCTCGTGACGCTCCACACGTCGGCCGCCACGTCGTAGTCCTTCTCGAGGATCTCCTGTGCCTTGAGCACCTCGTGGAGGATGGCGCCACTGCCGAGCAGCTGGGCCCGCGCCTTGGCCTTCTTCTTGGTCGACGTCCGCAGGCGGTACATCCCCTTCAGGATGCCCTCGCGCGCGCCCTCGGGCATCGGCAGCATCTCGTACTGCTCGTTCATGACGGTGATGTAGTAGAAGATGCTCTCACCGTCGCGGTACATCCGCCGGATGCCGTCCTCGATGATCACGGCGATCTCGTACGCGAACGTCGGATCGTAGGAAATCAGGTTCGGCACGGCCAGCGACAGCAGGTGGCTGTGGCCGTCCTGGTGCTGCAGGCCCTCGCCGGCCAGCGTCGTGCGGCCCGCGGTGCCTCCCAGCAGGAAGCCGCGCGTCCGCGTATCGGCCGCGGCCCACACGAGGTCGCCCACGCGCTGCATCCCGAACATCGAGTAGTAGATGAAGAAGGGGATCGTGTTGACGCCGTGCGTCGCATAGGCGCTGCCCGCCGCGATGAACGACGACAGCGACCCGGCCTCGTTGATGCCTTCCTCGAGAATCTGCCCTTCCTTGGCTTCCTTGTAGTAGAGCAGCGTGTCCATGTCGACCGGCTCGTAGAGCTGGCCGACGCGGGAGTAGATGCCCACCTGCCGGAAGAGCGCCTCCATGCCGAAGGTACGCGCCTCGTCCGGGACGATCGGCACGATCAGCTCGCCGAGCTCCTTGTCCCGCAGCAGCTTCGCCAGCATGCGGACGAAGGCCATCGTCGTCGAGGCCTTGCGGCCTTCGCTGCCGGCGAGGAACTCCTGGAAGAGTTCCGGCAGCGTGTCGGTCTTGAGGGGCTCGACCTGGACCTTGCGGGTGGGGACGTAGCCGCCGAGTTGCTTGCGGCGCTCGGTGATGTAGGTGATTTCCGGGCTGTTGTCCGAGGGACGGTAGAACGGGGCCTTGGAGACGTCGTCGTCGCCGATGGGGATGCCGAAGCGGGTGCGGAAGGCCTTGAGCTCGTCCTCGTTCAGCTTCTTCTGCTGGTGGGTGATGTTCTTGCCCTCGCCGGCCTCCCCGATCCCGTAGCCCTTGATGGTGCGGGCCAGGATGACCGTCGGCTGTCCCGTGTGCTCGACGGCGGCCTTGTAGGCGGCGTAGACCTTGACCGGATCGTGGCCGCCGAGCGTCAGCTTCTTCAGCTGGTCGTCCGAGAGGTGCGCCACCATCTCGAGCAGCCGCGGGTCGGCCCCCCAGAAGTGGCTGCGGACGTAGGCGCCCGACTCGACGGCGTACTTCTGGTACTCGCCGTCGACCACCTCGCCCATCCGTTTGACGAGCAGGCCGTCCTTGTCCTTCTCGAGCAGCGCGTCCCACTCGCTGCCCCAGATCACCTTGATGACGTTCCAGCCCGCGCCGCGGAAGACCGCTTCGAGCTCCTGGATGATCTGGCCGTTCCCGCGCACCGGGCCGTCCAGGCGCTGCAGGTTGCAGTTGATCACGAAGATCAGGTTGTCGAGCTTCTCGCGCGACGCCAGCGTGATCGCGCCGAGCGACTCGGGCTCGTCGGTCTCACCATCGCCGAGGAACGCCCACACCTTGGCGTTCGAGTGCTTCTTGAGGCCGCGGTCCTCGAGGTACCGCATGAAGCGCGCCTGGTAGATCGCGCAGATGGGGCCCAGCCCCATCGACACCGTCGGGAACTCCCAGAACTCGGGCATCAGCCACGGGTGCGGGTACGACGAGAGGCCGCCGCCCGGCTTGAGCTCGCGGCGGAAGTTCTCGAGCTGCGCCGTCGAGAGCCGCCCCTCGAGGAAGGCGCGCGCGTAGATGCCCGGCGCGGCATGGCCCTGGAAGAAGATCAGGTCGCCGTCGTGGTCGTCGCCCTTGCCCTTGAAGAAATGGTTGAAGCCGACTTCGTAGAGGGTGGCCGCCGACGCGTAGGTGGAGATGTGCCCGCCGATGCCGTCCTCGGCCTTGTTGGCCTTGACCACCATAGCCAGGGCGTTCCAGCGGACCAGGCTCTTGATGCGGCGTTCGATTTCGCGACTCCCCGGCAGGGGGGGTTGCTCGGCCGCCGGGATGGTGTTGACGTAGGGCGTGTTCGCCGTGAAGGGGATCTTGACCCCGCTGCGACGGGCATGGTCGCCGAGGTCCTTCAGGAGGCGGCTGACACGCGCCTGCCCCCCGGATTGGAGCACGTAGTCGAGCGACTCGAGCCACTCCCGCGTTTCGAGGGCTTCGAGTTCCGCTGCGTCTTTGGGTGCCGGATTGCGCATTTGTCCTCTGGAGATGCGGTGGCCGCATGGGCCGCTTGGAAACCAACTCTTATTCTATTATTCGGCCCCTCTCGATGAAACCTGTTTCAACTCGTCACACCCCCCTGCAGGACAACCGTCGTCTCGCTGATGTTCATCATGCAATCACCTCATGCGATCGATGTCCCCGCTTGCGCGAGCATTGCCGCCGCGTCGCGCGTGAGAAGAAGCGCGCGTACCGCGACGAGACCTACTGGGGCCGTCCTGTTCCGGGCTTTGGCGATCCCGCGGCACGGCTCCTGCTGGTCGGTCTGGCTCCGGCGGCGCACGGTGCCAATCGAACGGGACGCGTCTTCACGGGCGACGGCGTCGGCGGGTCGGGCGACTTCCTGATGGCGGGGCTGCACCGGGCCGGCTTCGCCAACATTCCCACGTCGCAGCGGCCCGACGACGGCCTCCGCCTGCGCGACGCCTACATCGTGGCCGCGGTGCGGTGCGCGCCGCCCGACAACGCGCCCACACCCGAGGAGATCGATCGGTGCCTCGACCACCTCGACGCCGAGGTGGCGCTCCTGCCGCGCGTGCGCGTGGTGGTGGCGCTCGGCCAGATTGCCTTCAACGCCTGGCTGCAGCACCTGCGGCGGCGTGGAGTGTCGACGTCACCGAAGCCGCGGTTCGGTCACGGTGAGCTGGTACGGATAGGAGGGGACGGCGGCGCGGAAGCGACGCCGGCAGTGCTGGGGTGTTATCACCCGAGCCGCCAGAACACCAACACGGGGCGCCTGACGGCCCGGATGCTGGACGAGGTCTTCGAAGAGGCGAATCGCCTGCTCGCTCGACGTCCTCGTCCCGCGGGACGCCGCTCCTAGAGCGTGCCCGGCTTCAGCTGGTACTGCATGTTCTCGTCCTGCACACGGTACTGCTTGTGGCAGGCGCCGCAGGTGCCGCCCACCTGCTTCTGCGCGGCGAGGATCGCCTGCTGGTCCGGCGTGGCGGCGTTGAGCGCCTGCTCGAGCGCGGTCACCTTCGCGATCGAGTCCTTGCTCATGGCCATCGCGTCCTCCTTCTTGACGACGTTCGTCCAGAAGTTGTCCGCGTCCATCAGGGCCTGCTTCACCGTCGCCACCGACGCCTTCGCATCGGCGAACGCACCGGACTGAATCGCCTTGCCCGTCGCGCCCTGCGCCGGGGCGATCCGCTTCATCGCGGCGTCGAGATCCGCCGGGGTGCTCACCTTCTGCGCCATCAGCGCCACACCGCCGAACGCGACCGCCAGAGCTACTGCATTCATCAAGATACGCCGCATCAACCATTCCTCCTTGACCCAGACAGGCGCGAAAACGCCGGGGCCACAATAATGCCCCAGCCCCGTCAAGGCCGCAACACGGCCGGATTCCGGACGGCCTAGCGGCCGGCCGGCACCTGGCGGCGTCCCGCGCAGAAGGCATTGCGGACCTCCACGCCCACGCCCGGCCGGTTGGTGATCAGGCCGTCCACACCCCAGCTCAGCAGCCTGGCCATGTCGTCGGCCTCGTCCACCGTC